>JAKSDB010000412.1 GCA_022360415.1 Chlorobiales bacterium | reverse complement strand
TACGAAGCCCTGAGCAATTTTCTCTACTCCGAACTGCTTTCCTCGATCAGGATGACCCCGGACGGACAATCTCATATACAACTTCAATTGAAAGGCGTCAATCCTTCTTTTCAGGAAGGGCGCCCGGTTCATCTTAACCTCAATGTCGAGCAGAACCTTCTTGACCTGCTGAAAAGTCTCACCATATCGACCAGCATCGAAGAAGCCATTTCAGAAAAAGCGCTGAAAAAACAACTGCAGTAATTCCCAAAAAAAGGAACCATTGCACAGCAACACCTGTTTAGGTTCTATGACCGGGAATCATCAACTGAAACCCGCAAATCAGGAATAACGGTTGCATATTCCCATAGAACCCCCTCAAGTCACGACAGATGAAATGGATGGAGCTTCTTACCGATGAAATCGTCTACTCGTACAGTGTAACAGACCATCTTATGAGCCTTGTACGGGACGACGAGCTGGACTGGAAACCGGATCATGGCAGCAACTGGATGAGTATGGGGCAATTGCTGATGCATATGACCGACGCGTGCGGCAGCACTTTTGAAGGACTGATCAGTGGAGCCTGGGATATCCGTGAAGAGTATGCCGTGAACGAGCTCGATATCCAGCGGATCTTTCCCCCCGCCGACAAGCTCCCTTCGGTAAACAGCGTTGCAGATGCCAGAAAACTTCTTTCAGAAGATCGAAAACTTGCTTTAAAGAGCCTGAAAAAATGTACGGAAGAAGATCTTTCCGGCAAGTATGCACCCGCACCATGGACAAGGCACCCCATGATACTCGGCCAGCGGCTTCTGCATATGCTGTTTCATCTCAACCAGCACAAGGATCAGCTGTACTACTATCTCAAACTGACAGGAAGGTCGGTGAGCACCTGTAACCTTTACGGTATGAGCTGTAACGTTTACCCGGGAAAACCGGTCCACGACCATGAGAAAAACCCTTCTTCCATCTGATCGACCGGGCTCATCCACGTTTCTTGCCTGTCCGAGGGAACCCTTTTTCTACTCCGTCACCTTAACCCGCATTCCATCCTCCAGATCGTTTGTCGGATGAAGCACAACCATATCACCCTCGGCAAGTCCTTCGATAACCTCGGCATAATATGCTCCCCGCTTTCCGATTTGCAGCGCCTGTCTTTCCGCCTTGTCTCCTTTGACAATGAAAACATTCCAACCCTCTTCACCCCTGAAAATACTGCTCACAGGAACCTGCAAAATGTCATCTTCCTGCCACAGGATGACCCTGGCCTGCACACGATAGTTGTCACCGAGCCTCGCTTCAGGCTTTTCAAGGTCTATAATGATGTTGACCCTTTTCTCCTCGATCCCCAAAGCGGAAATTTTAGTGAACGCCGCCGGCTCGACGATCCTGACAACCCCGGAAAGCGCTGCGCCTCCCCCCCACTCTTCCACCAGGACACTCATCCCCGGCTCAACCCTGACCGCATCGGAAGAAAGCACATCGATGACAACTTCAATATCATCGGGATCACCCACCTCGACGAGTGGTGTTCCTGCAGGAACCACCCGTTCACTTTTCTCATAAATCCTGAGGACTTTCCCGCTGTCGGGAGCAAGAACGTCAATAGTGTTCCCGCTGTCGGATTTCACAATCAACGATCGGGCGGCTTTCAGCTCGTACCGGGCCGACTCCACGTTTTTCAGAGCGACCTGGTGCTCCTTCTGGAGAACTTCCCAGGCAGTTTTTACATTCTCGAATGTTTCGGCAGAAACAGCTCCCTGCTTGTAGAGGTTGCTGTAACGGCTGTATTTTCTCGTTGCCTGCTCCAGATCAACTTTTACCTGCCGTTCACCTGCCCGGGCAGCCCCAAGCACTGCCTCCGCCGAACGAGTCCTTGCCTCCGCTTCCTCGAACTCCCGACTGTTTAGCGGCGGCGGCGTTACGCGGGCGACAGGACTGTTCTTCTGCAAAACATCACCCTCATCGAGCCTGATGCGTTCTACCCGCCCATTGACCGGTGAAGCGACGGTAAAACCGTTACGCACCCTCGTCATTCCCTCACCGTCAAGGGTTACCGTCAGCTCCGCAACGTGTACAGCTTCCGCATCAACCTGCAAGGGTGACGGCTTCATGACAAATATCAGAATACCCGCGACAACCACACCCGCAATCGCGGCAATACGTTGTGTCTTTGAAAATTTCATTCTCCTTCTCATTAAAGCATTTATTCAAACCCCCATCCGGAATCCTGCGTGCTATTGCTCTTTACGATTACGAATACCGCTACGCTTCCAACCATCCCGCTATCAAGCTAACCGGGCACTTAGGACACAGCCCTCTCCTCTCTTCTCAGCACCCTCTACTTTTCGACTTTGTTCCCTGCTTCTTTTTTTTGACTTCTACCTTTTGCCTTTTGAATCTACTCCCTCGTCTTGAGAACCGCTATCAGGTCGAGCCGGTTCAGCCGATAGTGCACCATAAGGCCTGAAAACACAGCTACGGTAACGATAACAGCAAAAGCAAATACAAAGTTGAAACTGCTGAAAACCACCGGCATTCGATAAAGCTCGGAGCTCAGCCCAAGGGCGAGCAGTACGGACAGGCCTATACCGATAACAAACCCCACAGGAATGGCTACAGCGGTCAGGATTGCCTGCTCACCAAGCAGGATGACCGCAATTTCATGCCTGGTCAAACCCAGTACACGCAGGCTTGACAATTCCCTGGCCCTCTCGGAAAGAGAAATTCTCGCCCCGTTATAGACCACGGCAAACGCAAGAATGCTCGCAAAGGTCGTCAGAATAACCGTTGACGTCGTCATACTCTGGGCAATCAGCTCTTCAAAACTCTCCTGCATCGCCTTCAGCATGGATGTTCCAGCCACACCCGGCATTTCCTTGAAGTCCGCAAACAGCTTTTCGGATTCGTCCTTGTCAATTCTCAGATATGCAGCACTGACCACCCCGGCCTCTTCAGTAAGCCGGTCAAGAATGTCTATCCTCATATAGGCCGAAAGCCCCAGCAGTTCGTCAATCGTACCGCCGACAGGCACCTTTACAGTCCGCCGTTTTCCCTGGAGAAACTCTACCGTCAGGGTATCACCCGGCGATACTCCAAGAACATCAGCAAGAGTCGTGGTCAAAAGGATCCCCGTCTCAGGAAGCTGAATCTGGCGATTATGAGCATCGACAAGACGTTTCAAACCGTCAGAGGTCTTGAGACCGGTTATCGACTGACGGCGAGAGCGGTGTTCGTACATCAGTTTCGCAGGTTCTTCCCTGTAAAACTCCTGTTCAAGCACTCCGCCCAGAGATGCCAAATCGTACTGTACCGAACGCGGCCTCGACTCGTTGAAAATAACCGTCAGATCCTCCCGGTGCTTCCCGCTGAACTCTACCAGCATAATATGGTTGATCGCATCATAGCTGTAACGTCCGGATATAAGGATCGCAACGGAAAAAGCGATCATAATCACTGAAATAGCAGCTTTCCATCTACGCCGTTCCAGATTTCTCACGGTGATGCGTACAGAAACCGGAATTTTTTTCTGAAACTCTTTCCGGTCAAGAAATCCGGGCTTGTATACGACGGGCGCTTCGGGGCGCATTGCTTCTGCCGGAGGCAGTGAAACCGCTTGCTTTACAGCGCTCAGAGCACCGACAAGTGCCGCCCCGGCGCTGAGCAGAATCGACAGGGCAACCTCCTCGAACCGGAAATGGTAGATCAATTCGGCAAAATTGTAAAAACCTGCATAAACCTTGGTCAACCCCAAACCCAGCCAGGCACCGAGCGCCGTACCGGCTACGGCACCTATAGCAACCGGAACCATGGCAAAGCCGAGGTAGTGCAGTCCGACTTCTTCATTGGTATACCCCATGGCTTTCATCACGGCTATCTGATCCCTTTGC
>JAKSDB010000094.1 GCA_022360415.1 Chlorobiales bacterium | reverse complement strand
TGACACAGGTTTGTGTTCCATCGAGCTCGAGCGAAGCGTTCATCAGGCTTTTGGCATCGAGACCGTTTCCGCTGGTGTTGCCGTCCCAGTCAGTGTCGAAGTCATTGCTGCCTTCGTTAAGCGCTTCTGCCGTCGGGGTATCGAAGTTCAGGGTGATCGTGGAGTAGTAGTGCAGGACGATGAATTCGGGGACCCTGACCGAAACGTTGGTGGTTCCGCAGGTGCTTGCCGCGATAGCCTGAGAAGAGAGGCCTGCCAGAAGTGCGATTGCGATGATGATGTTTTTGATCCGTGTCATGATGACTCTCCTGTTGATTAACGTTCTACAACAGAAGACTCAACTACCGTGCCAAAAGGAGAAAGCAAGAATCCTTTGCCGGATAACTAACGGAAATATAAAAGGATATGGTGATGGAAAAATGGCTGTTGGGTGGACTTTACTGATGAAGTAGACGTGCGCAATAAGAGCGTTTGCGAAACACGTGTGTCATGTGCGCGCAATTGTATAAAGGCCTGACTGTCAGAGAAGGAAAGCGGCTGGGAGGAATGGTATCGTTGGTCTGTCAGATGGTTTCGGCAGTGATTTTGTACTGTCCGCCGGTATGAAGGCCTGATTTTGTGGTTTCGGAGAAGTTCAGTGTGATGCGGACGTTGCCGACAGTTGCTTCAGAAGCGGCGATGCCTTTGAGGCTTGTGTTGATGGTCGTGCCCGAATGTCCCTGGTTGTCCTCTATCTGGATATTTCCTTCCCCTTTTTCAATAACTATCTTTGACGTGCCTGAAGTAAGAACGTTGTTGTTGAGGGATATGGATACCTTGGCGTTTCCGGAAGGTGAAAGGCCCCGGATTGCCCAGACGTTCGGGAGCTGCAGGGAAACAATGTCGGGAAGGTCAAGTTCGGTGTTTTCATCGGTTATTTTGCTGGAGCTTTCAGCATCCCCGCTCCACTGGACATCAAATTCAGCAGTACCCCTGTCTTTTGTTGATGAGAACTCTTCGAAATTGAGGGTAAGCCCGGAATAGTAGTGCAGGATAATCAGGTCGGGAAGCTCGATGGAGATATTGGTCGTCCCCATGGAACCTTCTGACTCATCATCAGCAAGGACCGTTTGAGAGCTCAAAAGCAGGACAGCAGAAAAGAGCGATATGCAGAGAAGGTTGCGGATAATCATGGGGCTTCTTTTCTTTTGGGGAAGTCCTCATTACAGGTATTTTACAGAATTCCCTTTATATATCAAAAAATCCGGACGCTGCCTGTTATGCCTGGCGTTGTTTCCCTTCCTGAATGAATTCAGTTCTCCATAATGAGTAAAGTGATCTATGTTACCGGCGGAGCAAGAAGCGGCAAGAGCAAGTTTGCCCTCGACTGTGCGGCACAATATACGAAAAGGGCGTTTCTTGCCACGGCAGAGCCTTTCGATGAGGAGATGGCAGAGAGGGTCAAACTGCACAGGGAAGAGAGGGGAAACGGCTTTCTTACCATAGAGGAACCGGTGCATATCGAAAGGGCGCTTATAAATCTGCCCGAAGAAATCGATGTGGTCATTGTGGATTGTCTGACGGTATGGGCGGGGAACCTCATGCACAGACTGGGGTCAAACCAGGCAATCATGTCTCATGTCGATCGTTTGCTTGATGCCTTGCAAAATCCACCATGTAACTGTATTCTCGTATCCAACGAAGTGGGGATGGGAATTGTGCCTGACAACACCGTGGCGAGGGAGTTTCGTGATATCGCAGGTACTATTAATCAAAAAGTAGCGAACGTTTCTACCGAGGCATGGCTCCTTTGCAGCGGACTTCCTGTAAAGTTGAAATAGAATGAATATCCTGATCAGAAATGAACATCCGGCCGATTACCGAAAAGTCGAAGAAATTACACGAAAAGCGTTCTGGAATCTTCATGTCCCCGGATGTGATGAACATTTGCTGGCACACAAGCTGAGGAAACATAAGGATTTTGTCAAAGAGCTTGACTTTGTTGCCGTAAAAGACAGTGAGGTTATTGCCAATATTATGTTTTCAGATTCATATCTGACGAACGAGAATGGTGGTACACTGAATACCTTGACCTTTGGACCGGTGAGCGTACTTCCTGAATATCAAAGACAGGGGGTTGGCTCAAAACTAATTACTCACGCGATTGAACAAGCAGTTGAGATGGGATATGCCGCCATTGTTATCTGGGGAAATCCACGGCACTATTGCAAGTTCGGATTCAAGGCATCGAAGTCATACAGCATCAGTATTGCGAATAACAGGTACCCGTGCTGCCTTCTTGTAAAAGAATTAACGACAGGGATGCTTTCAAATCACCATTGGCAATTTCATGGAAGCGATGTTTTTGACGTTAACAGAGAAGAGCTTGAGGATTTTGATTCCACATTTGAAAAGCTGGAAAAAGAAAGTCGCTATACGCAGGAAGAGTTTGCCATTTTGAGTAAGGCGTATCTTGAATAAATAACGATTTACAACCGAATACCATGCTCGATCAGTTACAGGATGTTCTCAGCGACATCAAACAGGTTGACAATTCATTATGCAGCAAAATTCAGGCACACCTTGATGCTCTCACAAAGCCGCAGGGAAGTCTGGGGCGTCTGGAAGAAATTGTTATGAAATTTGCCGTGGCGACAGGCTCGGACAGGCCGGTACTGACAAAGAAAAAAGTTTTCTGTTTTGCCGCTGACCATGGTGTCGCAGAGGAAGGAGTATCGGCGTTTGCTGCCGAAGTAACACCCCAGATGGTCTACAATATGCTGAGCGGAGGTGCGGCGATCAATGTGCTCGCGCGTCACGCAGGAGCCGACCTCGATGTGGTCGATATCGGAGTGAATCATGTTTTTCCGGATCATCCCGGCCTGAAACAAAAGAAAGTCAGGAGAGGATCGGCCAATATGGCGGATGAGCCTGCAATGAGTGTCGAAGAAACCTTACAGGCTGTTCTGTGCGGCATCGCCCTTGCCAGGGAGGCGCATGCAGAAGGTTACCACCTGCTTGCTACGGGTGAAATGGGTATTGCCAATACTACTCCCGCGACGGCGCTTTTTGCTGTACTGCTCGATCTTCCGGTCGAGTCCATTACCGGGAGGGGGACGGGGATTGACGACAGCGTACTCGAACATAAAATTTCGATTATCAAGCAGGCTATTGAAACCAATAAAGGTTCTCTTGCGACTCCTCTTGATGTGTTGGCTTCTCTTGGCGGCTTTGAAATTGCCGGGATATGTGGCCTTGTACTCGGTGCGGCGTCGGTCGGGATGCCCGTGGTGGTTGACGGATTTATTTCGTCGGCAGGTGCAGTGGTGGCCATGAAGCTTTCCTGCAGGGTTAGTGATTATCTTTTCTTCAGTCATTTATCCGGTGAGCAGGGGCACAGGTCTGTTATGAACAAAATGGGAGCAAAGCCTATTCTCGACCTCGATCTGCGTCTCGGGGAGGGGACAGGAGCAGTGCTGGCAATGCAGGTGATAGAGGGAGCGGTTAAGATCTATAACGAAATGGCTACCTTCAGCTCTGCCAGGGTTTCGGAGAAACACTTGAACTGATTGTCCCGACTTGTCGGCATGTTGGCATGTTCGGTAATCGCTCAATTCAGGAAACAATAAATTCTGATATCGACTGGTCATGGATTCTTTTTTGCAGTTTCAGGAAAAAAGCGCGGATCCTGACAGCAGGTTTCTGGAAACCGGCGGATTCAGGGTTCATTACAAGATTTCGGGTTCCGGCGGACCATTGATCGTGCTTCTTCACGGGAGTTTTCTGAGCATCCGTTCATGGAGGGACGTTGCCGGGCCTTTTTCGGAAAAGGCCACCGTGCTCGTTTTCGACAGGCCGGCGTTCGGTCTTACGTCACGTCCAATCCCCTCATCGAAGAACAATGTTCGTTATTCAGCAGAGGCGCAAAGCGATCTTGTGGTACAGCTTGTGAAGCGGACAGGGCATGAAAAAGCTGTTCTTGTCGGCAATTCCACCGGGGGCACCCTGGCATTATTGACAGCATTGCGGTATCCCGAACATGTTCAGGGTCTTGTGCTTGCGGGCGCGATGATATACAGCGGTTACGCGACAAGTGAGGTGCCATCGTTCATCAAGCCGTTTCTCACGGGTATGAGCCCTGTATTTTCAAGGCTCATGAAGTTCCTCATAACCAGACTTTACGACAGGAATATCCGCGGATTCTGGCATAACAGGGAACTGCTCTGCGATGAAATTCTTGCTGCCTACAGGCGTGATCTTATGGTCGGGGAGTGGTCCAGGGCTTTCTGGGAGCTTTTTCTTGAAACGCGTCATCTCGGACTTCAAAAAAAGCTTGGCGATCTGGAAATTCCTGTGCTGGTGATAACCGGAGAGCATGATCTGACCGTCAGGACCGAGGAAAGCCTTCGATTGGCGGAAGATATCGCGGGAGCCGAGCTTGAGATTATTCCCGACTGCGGCCACCTGCCCCAGGAAGAGACTCCTGATGCGTTTGCCGCAGCGGTTATCGCTTTCCTGGAAAATAAAATGAAGGTGATTTGAGAGAACTTGTGACCGCGTTGCGAACGCTGACGCTGCTGCCTGTACCGGGTCCGGACACCCTGCACTTCAGCAGGGCTCTTTACTGGTTTCCTGTTGTCGGTCTCCTGATCGGCGTGATAGAAGCAGGGTTCGGTTATCTGATCATGTTTACCGGCTGGCCGGAAGTTGCTGCGGCGACGGTGCTGCTTGCCGGTATCGCTGTGACACGGGGCATTCACGTTGACGGTTTTGCCGATACGGTCGATGGGTTTTTTGGTGGAAGGAGTGCAGAGGAACGTCTGCGCATCATGAAAGATCCGGCAGTCGGTTCTTTTGGCGCGATTGCACTGATCCTGCTTCTTCTGTTCAAGTGGATCATACTTGAAAAAATTCTTTTACTCGGACTTTATGGCTGGATAGTTTCGGGTTCCATGCTTGCGCGCATGGTCCAGGTACTCCTTGCTTCGTCCCTTCCCTATGCACGTGCCGAGGGCGGTAAGGCCTCAGGTTTCATTGAAGGGGCAGGGAGATCGCATATTATCTTTGCAATTCTGAGCTCTGTTTCCTGCCTTTTGTTGATTTTAAACGGCATGTTGATACCTGCGATAATTGCGTTTCTTTCGGCTGTTGCGTGTGCTTGCCTGGCAGGTATAGTCAGCATGAGAAAAATCGGGGGTGTTTCCGGTGATGTTCTCGGAGCTTCGAGCGAGATCACCGAAGTCACGGTATGGGTTGCTGGTGTTCTGTTTTCCATCTTGTCATAATGAGCATATGCCTGCAATTTGACAAAAGTTTGTCTGTCACTGTTTATATGCCTGTTTTTCTGGAATTCAATTGAAAATAATGCATATTCCGACATTCATTTTTATGGGTATCATAAACAATTGTTAAAAGTTAGCGACATATGAACGAAATGATAATTTCATTTGCGGGCGGCAAAAAAGTCAACGCCGAATATCGTGGTTTTACCATCACGACCGACCAGTCTTCCCGAAGCGGAGGCGAAGGTTCTGCCCCTGAACCGTTTTCGTTGTTTCTTGCCTCAATAGGCACATGTGCCGGTATATATGTTTACACGTTTTGTCAGGAAAGAAATCTTCCGACCGATAACCTTCGCCTGGTGCAGACCCATCACAGAAGGGAGGAAGATGGCGGGGTTGGAAAAATATCAATTGATATAGAGATCCCTGAAGACTTTCCTGAAAAGTACCGCGACACGCTGGTTAAAGTCGCCAATCTTTGCGCTGTAAAAAAACACATTCAAAATCCCCCGATTTTTGAAGTGGCAACAAAGGTGGTTGTGCAATAGAGTCAAATCAGTTATTCAACTCCGAAAATATTTACAGAAGTGATGAATAGTAATGCTGCATCTGCTGAGCACGGGTCATCGTTACGATTGAGGAATTTTCATATTACCTTTTTCGCCATAGTTCTCGGCATGGCCGGTTTTTCACTTGCTGTTCAGAAAGTGGGCGGCTATGGAGGAGAAGGAATTTTCCCTTTGCTTGAAGCCCCTGCCGATGTTCTTGTCTACACAACCCTTGCTCTGTTCGTGCTGGTTGGTGTTGCATACTTTGCAAAAGTGCTCAGATACCCTGAAGCGGTTAAAAAGGAGTTCAATCACCCCATCAAGGTGAACTTTTTCCCGCTTATCGCCAAAGTGTTTCTTGTACTGAGCATCGTGTTTCTCGAAAGGGACATGAATGTTTCCTACTCTTTCTGGGTTACCGGAACGGTCTTGCAGTTCATAGCGTCCATCGTTATTATTTCCATCTGGATACGCCACACGCATTTTAAAATAGAGCATGTGACTCCAGGCTGGTTTATTCCCATTGTTGGCTCCATTATCGTTCCTATCGCAGGGATTCCGCACGGTTTCATTGAAATATCATGGTTCTTTTTCTCTGTCGGACTCGTGTTCTGGATGGCTCTTTTTACGATCGTTCTTTACAGGATGATGTTTTACTCACCCATACCGGACAGGCTGCTCCCGACGCTTTTTATCCTTTTTGCGCCCCCTGCGATCGGGTTTATTGCGTACGCGAAACTCTCTGGTCTCATGGTCCATGGTTTCGGGCCCGATGCATTTGCAAGGATCCTGTATTATTTCTCGTTTTTCATGTTTATCCTGATTCTTTTCAAGGTGCAGATCCTTGCGAAAATCAATTTTTATCTCTCCTGGTGGGCCTATTCTTTTCCGCTCGCGGCAAAAACCCTGGCATCGGTGGTAATGCTGCATATGACTGGGAATACGATCTTCAGGAATATCGCTCTTTTTGAGCTCGGACTGCTGGCGCTGGTTATACTGATGCTGATTTTCGTGACATTGAAGGCGATTATCAAAGCCGAGATATGCGTAGAGGACTGAAGGTCGCCTATAAAGCTGCTGCGCGTTCTAATTGCGTCGTTCAGGCAGTAAAGCCTTTTTGAGGTAAAACAGGTTGCAGTTGCAGAGGCTGTTTTGCTTATTATCAGCAAAACCGGCAAGACACCAGCATACTTGATAATGGACAGTTTTTCGCTTCTTCGTCAGCCTCGTGTTTTTTTCGGGCCAGGAGAAATTCAGACCCTTTCCGGCCTTGTGCGCGAGTTCGGTAAAAAAGTTCTCGTAGTTACGGGAAGTTCCACTTTACAGCGTTCGGAAGAGCTCTTTACGCTTTTCGACCGAATGAAATCCGAATTGCTTGAATGTCATCATTATGCGATTCATGGAGAGCCTTGCCCCGATCTTGTTGACCGCGCGGTCGAGGAGTATGGCGGTTTCGGGATTGATGTCGTCGTTGCCGCAGGTGGAGGAAGCGCTCTCGATGCAGGAAAGGCGATTTCTGCCATGCTTCTGAAGAAAGAGCCTGTTGAGCGCTTTATTGAAGGGCAACCGGAGTACAGGGCTCATGACGGCATGAAAGTGCCGTTCATTGCCGTGCCGACAACGTCGGGTACAGGAAGTGAAGCAACGAACAATGCCGTTATCAGCCGGACGGGGCCGGGCGGCTACAAGCGTTCCCTCCGTCACTATGCTTTTGTTCCTGAGGCTGCTGTCATAGACCCGGAGCTGACCCTCACGATGCCGTCGGAGCTTACGGCCGCTTCCGGCATGGATGCATTTACGCAGCTGCTTGAAGCACTTGTTTCGCCGTATGGTTCTCCCTACACCGAAGCAGTTGCCCTGAGCGGTATTGAGCATTTTTCCAGGTGTTTTGAGAGGGCCTGCTACAATGGCGCGGAGGATATCGATGCCCGGAGCGGGATGGCTTATGCATCGTTTTTGTCCGGTATTGCTCTTGCCAATGCAGGGCTCGGCATCGTTCATGGATTTGCTTCTTCCATAGGAGGATATGTCGATATTCCTCACGGGCAGCTTTGCGCAACCCTTCTTTATTCTGCCACCAGGGAAAATATCGCACAACTTCGTCAAAACGGTGACCGGTCGGGT
>JAKSDB010000391.1 GCA_022360415.1 Chlorobiales bacterium | reverse complement strand
TACGCACCATGATTACTTTGTTGATCGGTGCTCGAAATCCTCATGTACTACGTGTACACTCCGGTTTCTCTGGCTCCGTTCGCCTCGTAGCGCTCGCGACAATTTATAGAGGTGCCCTAAAAATCCGAAGCCGAAATGGCAAATATCATCCTGCTGTCAATACTGTATGCCGGGTTTATAGCCCAATACGCAGTAAATATATTTCTTACCAGGAATCTGGATCTCGACGGTCTCGGAGATTTCAATGTGGCGGTCAGTGTTGCCACCATATGTTCAGTGATATTCCTTTTGGGAGGAGATTCCGGCCTCAACCGCTTCATCCCGAGATATCTTGAAAACAAAGACTATAAAAAAATAAAAGGCTACATAGTTTATTACCTGAAACTGACCCTCATCATATCTTTTTGCTTCTGCCTCCTGTCTCTTACAGCTGATTTTTTCCTCGGCTACTATCACTTTGAAAAACTTCTTCACGAATCATACTTTGCGATGATTCTGACTCCGGCTCTCGCCGTATTTACCATCCTGGGCGAATCACTCCTTGCCATTCATCGTCGATATGCATCGAGCCTGACCACCGAACTCCTAAAGCCTCTCTTGTTTCTGGCAAGTGTCTCTGTCTGGCTTTTTTTCAACACCGCCATCAACGAATACGAGGCCATAATCCTGCTTCTCGTGAGCCTGTCAATAACCATCATTGCCCAATCATGGTTGTTTTTGAAATCTATCCCATTCGATTTTTTCAGTGAAAACATGCAGATGTCCATTCCGGAATGGAGAACCGTCTGCGTACCGATGCTCGTCACCTACCTGGCAAATAATTTTGTGTCTTTCGTTGAGCTCTGGAGTCTGGAGATTCTTGATAAGAACGAAAAATCCGTCGGCGTCTTTTCATTGCTTGTTTTTATCGCCTCGATAATCTGGGTTAATTTTACCGCTTTATATTACTTTATATCGTCACGAATCTCCTCGATCGAACAGGACAGGCAATCCTTGCAGGAAAATTACAGAAAAAGCGCCCGGCAGCTGCTGCTCATCAACTTTCTCACAACATCGATACTCGTCTTCAATGCCGAAACGATTCTCGACTGGCTTCATGGCGATATGGCTACCTACAAGAATTGGCTATACTTTATTCTGATCGGCACCGCTATAAACTCCGTCCTGCAACTCGCTTCACCGTTTCTCAGGTTAAGCGGTCATGCCAGGGAAGCCTCCATCATTTCGAGCAGAATCCTGATGATCAGCGTCATTTCAGCTCCTGTGATGATTTATTTTTTTAGTCTTGAAGGAGCGGTTGTTTCATTGGTAGGCCTTCGTTTTCTCAGAGGGCTCTGGTACTCCTTCAGATTAAAGGCAGTACACGGTATTTCATTAGTGTGATATGGATCCACGAGACCATGAACATCCTCGATTCAATTGTTGAAACGGAATTCCGTTACGGTTCGGCAATGGGCGCCGGAATCCGGAAAATGTCGAACTCGGTTCGAGTAAGCGATGATCGCATTCCGGAAAGGGACGCGTATAACTATGTCTTTGTTTCGCGGAACACCTCTTTTGACGAGGCGAAAAGCATTGTTATCGAGGAGCTGAACCGATTCCGGCAATCGAACGCACCGCATATCAAAATAGTTTTTCACCCACAGAATCAGCACTGGCAAAGGATTGAAGAGCTCGAACCCTTTACCTATACCGCCAGGTTTATCATGGCCCTCCCTCTGTCCAGGCCCGCAAACCCCGTATCGGATGAGAATTGCCGGGTACTGGGAAAAAGCGATCTGGAAGCCCTGTATGAATTCGAATTTCACATGTATGAACCGAAAGGAGCCGACTATGCGAGGCGTCAGACAGAAATCAAACTCGATACATACACAAACAAAGAAGAGTTCGAAGTCGTCCTTTATTCACTTGGAAAGCGGGTTGTAGGCAATGTGGAACTCTACAGCGACAATGGCATCACCAAATTCGACGACTTCAAAGTACACGAGGGTTTTCGCCGCCGGGGATTCGGCAAAAAGCTTCAGCACTTCGCCCTCTTGAGAGCATATCGAAACGGTGCCGGTCATCTTTACGCGATCACCGACGACGACGGATTCGTCAAAGAACTCTACAAAAAAGACGGCTTCACCGAAGTCGGCATCCTGCACACCTTTCGTAAATAGACCACCGGCCGATGTTTTTCCATTTGCCCGGTAACATCATATGACCTGAGCCCGGAAAAACGGACAAATAGATTATAGGAACAATCACCCGTGTGTATATCCCCTTAATCGGACAGTTCAGAACCAGAGATTTCCGGCCTGACTTGCTGTTTTTCCATTAATTCCATGGGCGGCGGATAACTCAAGGCTTAACCGGCAGGCTTTGAAGCACCAGCGGAAAAGCCGATCCGCGTTGAAGCTGTTATCAGAGCTGATAGGGTACCTTTACTGTTGCGCCTTGTAGTGCTTAAACAAAAACTCATGATCTTCTCCTGCTGCCCTGATAACAACCCTTACGTCACGCAGATGATTTGCGTTGGGTATTTTCTCGATAGTTACATACCCGCCATGCCAGGCTCGCGGGAGCACCGTGGTTCTCTTAAGGGCCGTTGTGTTGAGGACGCTTAAAAATTGTTCCGTTCGGTTTCTGTCCGACAGAGGCTGCTCTCGTTTTACATCGGCTACTAATTCATCGTATGTAAACACCTTGTGGGGCTCGCCATCAACAAATACCTGTATATCTTCAGTGGAGAAGTCGAAGGGTTCCTCCGTACTGTTTACGACGGTAACAACAAATTTTGGACGACCATCAGATGAATATGTATTTGCGCCAGGCCGAATTGTCACGAGTGCTTTCTTCGGTGAAAAGATTGCTTCCCTCCCCTCCTGAATAACCTTTTGCTGCCCATCGAGCGCCTGAGGTTCAAGCGTTAGAATTTTGGTTGTTGCACACCCTTGAAGTAGCAACCCTACGATCATTACCGCCAGTAATATTTTCATTTATCTTCCGATCATAGATTTAACATTCATAAACCTTTCCTTTTTACCTGTTCAATAAATACTTCGCCTGGACTGCCTGGGGCAGTGAACGTGATGCTCTTGATGCTTATAATGGCTGACCGGAGACTGTTTCGGGTGCTGAAGGTCATTAAAAGTCTTTTTCTGTTATTTCCCAGCGCTTTTGGGGGAACCGGGAGCACCTGAAGCTTATCTGGAATGTGCGATCCATACAGCAAGGTGCCCGCTCTTTGATTGTTCATCAGAACAGTGACCTCAATCTGGGAAGTATTTGGTATGATAGAGCTACGGCTTTCTATAATAATGTTTGTAGGAGGGTTGCTTGTTGTATCACGCTGCAGAAAGATCGATGCGAAGCTTTTTGTTAAACGGGTACCGTTTGTATCTGGTGATGACCAGCCGATCGGAGAAAGTTGGGGGACCTTGCGTGTGAAATCGATGGAGGTGCCTGGCCGGACTAGCATAATGATGCCAGCGTTCCTGTACTTAAACCGCTTATCGATGTAATATGCCCGGTAGTGTTCGCTTACATCGGGCTGGAAGACCTTGCTCATCACGAAAAAGTAGAACACCCCAAGGAGTACAATACCGGCAAGGAGAAGAACTCTTTTTGTTATCATATCATATACCAATGTCCGTGTGTCCATGACCAAACATAAAAGAGAAAAAGAAAGGCAAAAAGCAAAAAGGTTGCGCCTGTCAGCAACGGCCTGTTACGTATGAGCAGACCGATAAGGATCATAAAGGGAAATAACGTGCCGACGTAGCGCTGCAGTGAAGCTAAGCCTGTCGAGAGAGGAATGAACGTGCCGATTAGCAGTATGAGAGCTTCCGGTTCCAATTGCTTTCTCCAAAGGTAGATACCACCGGTAATTCCGCTTAGCGCCAGCAAGGCATTGTAATTGATCCAGCCTCTGTCGTTTATAAACCCTCCGAAAAGGTATACGAGAGGATTGTGGAGTTCCCGCGCCCAAGCCCACTGGATGTGCATGAAGGCAAGGGCGTCGCCGGTGAAGTCATAGAGAAAGAGCATATAGGCAAAAAGTCCGAGCGGGACGATCATGATGGCAAATAAGGCAGGTTCTGTCCCCGTTCGCACCTTCAGCAACTGTTTGAAACCATGCTGGTTGACAGCAATGGCAAGCAGGGGAAAGACGATCATAACCCCTAGTACCCTCGTCGCGGAAAGAAGGGCGCCGAGTATGCCGGCCGTGATCCAGCGATTGTTCTTTGCTGAGAGCATGATGGCTATCATTAGGACAGTGTAAAGGCCTTCAGTGTACATGAGGGAATAGTAGAGACTGAACGGGGATATTGCCATCAGAGCTGTGATTATTTGCGCAGTCGGTTTATCGGTGAGCTGCAGGGTATAACGGTAAAGCAGGACGAGCGTGAAGGCAAAAGCGGTGTTGGAAAGCACGATGCCTGTTATCGGGATCTGCATATCTGATACATTGGCTAGGAATCGCACAGCCATGGGATAGAGTGGAAAAAAAGCCCAGTTGGCAGCGTATATGAACATTTGTGCTTTCGGTTCACTATCGTAGCCGTTTTCAGCAAGACTGTGATACCAAAAAACATCCGCATGGTACAAAGCTTCCGATAACGGCAGGTTGGCGGATGTTTGCTGGGCATAGAGCATTAGGAGGACTCTGCTCATCAAAAAAGCTGCTACGGGAAAGATAATGGACATTGCATCGAACGCTTTTATTGTAGGAATTTTCATTGTTGTACACATCGTTCGGTTTGTTGCAAAGCATTAAGAAGGTTGGTTATGAAAACGGACCCTCTAGCCGTATGCTCCGAGACAGCAAAATAACCCCCGCCTAATTGATGATGGTTCGGATATGGTTGCGGTATAAGTGTTTTTTTGCTTATCTGTACCCAGGAATCGTCTCGGAGTGCGAAGCATTGCTTCTGCTTTCTGCTGGTTTGCTTTTCCCCGTATCCAAAAATCAAAACGTAGCGTTGATTCAACCAAGCGATAATCCATCAAGAGATCGTTAAATTTAAACGACTGATTTTGCGATAGTCTATTGAGAAATTCATACCAGGAAAACCCTTTCGTTTCAAAATAACCGGACTTTTTATCCACTATCAACAACTCGGGTTGGTGTTTCGCTATGTCATTCAAATTTGCCAGGCGATTACGTTCCATAATTTCCTTTAACTGTGCACATTTTTGGGGATCGGTCACGCAATCGGTTTTAGCAAGCCGATTGACCGCACCCGGAACCCACCAATTTGCCGGATAACTACTTGTCCAGTCAGTATTAAGTTTTAATGCAACAATCGGGCCTGCATAGACATGAGTGCTTAATACAACAACTCCATTCACTGGAATATATTGCTCAATTTTTCGTTCTATATTCTCAACAACCTTGTTCTGATATGCTCCACGCAGAACAGAGAGTCCGACAATAATGGTTACAGCAATCATGGAAGAAAAAACAACAGGACTCTTAATCGGTGAGTGCATAAAGATCCAGATGCACCCCAGCAATCCAAAACTGACAAAAGGGATCGTATGGTAAGAAAAGTAATGGCCTTGCCACAAATAAGTCCCTAATCCAGCCAAGCTAATAGCAATAAATACACCATACATTTTTAATAACTTGGAGCTAAAAACAATTGTCAATGCAACTATTGCCAAAGCAAACGTGGTAAAAACTATCCAGATCCCACGAAAAGGACCACTGACAGAGTATGACCCGATGTAAACATCTCTTGCTATTGGAACAATCTCATTTAAATATTCCGGGTGAACTACAATAACAAATCCAACATAGACCAATCCCACAATCAGCATCGATATGTTTGATATAGAAAAGATAGGACGCAGAGAACGTTGTGTAAACACCTGCCACAGCGTAAAAAATATCGGAAAGAGTATAAAATAGGGCTTGAGGCAAATTCCAAGCATTGCAAAAACAGCGAGTGAAATTTCTTGTGGCACAGATGCTGATTTTTCTATCCGGCTCAAGAACCATGGCATTAGGAATATAACCAGCAACTGCTCTCGCTGAGCGAGAGCATTCAAGGCTGGAATAATGATTCCAATACCAACTCCCAACAAAAACAATGCGCGCTTCTTTCGTTGTGGCCCAAACGTCTCACCCATCAGATTCCAACTCCATGACAGGCTGATAAATATCAACATGCCCAATGCAAGATATTGACCATTCGTCTCGCTAATCCGAAAGAGATCAGCCATGGCAATTGCAGGAATTGTAAAATAGAAGTTGAGCGGTGGGTTAACTTCGACCAAATCAACATACAGTCGATCACCATGCAGCCATTTACTTGTGGCAATGAGATACCATGCTGTATCATGATTGATCATTCGGTCCCAGCAGAACACCGTGAATGAAACCGCGATCAATACGGATAATGCAAAACCAAGTAGCTCATCAGCTTGAAAAAAACAAGCATCTTTGCCCTTGGAGCAGGATTTCCGCAGAACAATCACTGTCAAAACCGAAAGGATGCCTAAAGCCACGGCAAAGATATAATTTGCGTCAATCTGTAGGTAGAATCTCGCCGTAATCGTGTAGCTGATTGCCGGTAGAAGTAAAAATACAGCTACAATAAATCGGGAATATGAGTTTATTTGCATTGTCCTAATTTTGTTAACGTCACCCAATACTTCCTTCGATTAAAACGCCCCCGGAGAAAACCCAATAGTTACGCTTTAAATTATGGAAACGTTTCATCGGGTGTTTCCTTGCTTGAAAGTTTTTTCAAACTCACCGCTTTGGGCAGCCCAGACAAAGAATTTGTTGAACAGGTAAAAGGAAATGGTATATGATGCCATCGCGAAAAGCTGGGCAAATTCCGGGCGGAGCTTTACCTCACTCAGCATAAGATGCATCACCACCAGATTCAATGCATACGAAATCGCAAACCCGACAATAAATTTCAGGACGGCCCCTTTAGAGTGCGAACTGTAGCGGAACACAAACTGCAAATTCAGCGTATACGCAACCAACAAACCTATTGCGTAACTTCCCGCATTGGCATACCACGGCCCCCATAGCATCCCATGCAGCAAAAGCAAAAACGTTCCGTACCCAGCAGCTGTATTCACCATACCAGCAAAGAGGTAACGTATTATCTCGCCAACAAGTCGCTTCATGCCCATTCTCCCGACAGACCGCTTTTTTTACTAAGCCGCCAATATAGTGTCATGTCATGCATAAACTGACGGATTAAAGTCCCAATGAGATTTCACTCTTGGCAACGAAGCTCAATCATTATGGCGGCTTATGATGGTTATGCTGGGATCAACTCTACAACTTTTTAGGCGTGACGTGACACTAGAACCCTGCAACTCTAACTTGCTCAGATGGGATCCAAATACTTCAGCATCAACAGGTTCCTCCCGCTGCCGCAACCGGCCTCTAAAATTTTTATACCATCAGCGTGAGGGACAATATGAGAAATTAACGTAGAGATAATGTCTCGCCGTGCGGAAAACCACCAATGGTGGTTTTCCAATTCGCTCATTCTATTATAAACATCGCGATCCATATCACGTTTCAGTCTCCGAATGCTGATAAACAGAGCGGACAATATACAGTGGACGCTTGCGTACCTCGATGTAAATACGACCGACATATTCTCCAATAATACCAAGGGCAAACATGTTCATCCCGCCAAAGATAAGGATCAGAATCACCGTTGATGTATAACCAGGTACATCAACACCAAATATTAAAGTCCTGAAGAACAAGAACCCTGAGTACATTATTGATACCAAAGTCATAATCAGTCCGATATACGTCCATATCCGCAAAGGCATAGTCGTAGAAGCGAAAATCCCGTCACATGCAAGTTTCCATAATTTCCAATAAGACCAATGTGTTTCTCCTGACGATCGGGCAGGGCGCTCATAAGAAATTTCAACTGTTTCGAAACCAACCCAACTGAACAGCCCCTTGTTAAAACGTGAACGTTCACCTATGGTCAGAATTGCATTAACCACTTCTCGGTCTAACAAACGAAAATCACCAACGCCAGATGGAATTGGGCGATCTGCCAACAAATTAAAAATTTTATAGAACGCAGCAGCGCTTATGCGTTTTAGTCGGCTATCCTGATCACGGCTTGCACGACAAGCATTCACAATTTTTGCACCTGACTGCCAATGAATAAGCATTTGCTCGATTACCTCGGGAGGATCTTGCAGATCTACATCCATGGGAATCACAGCATCACCTTTAGCATGTTTAATTCCCGCAGAAAGCGCTGCCTCTTTGCCGAAATTTCGCGAAAGATTGATCAAAGAAATCCATGGTAGTTTACGTGCATAACCCATTATCAAACGTTCGGTCGCGTCTGTAGAACCATCATTGACAAACACGAGTTCAAAACGGTATTTCTGTTTGAGTACAGCTATAACGGCATGTAGTTTCTCAATAAAGAGATCTATAGCGTTCATCTCGTTATGAACCGGTACTACCAAGGAAACAAGATTTTTTTTAGCCAATTTGAATCGCTCCAATTTTAAAAATATATTTTGTCCCCTCCCCGATCAAAGGATACCTCTGGGAACGGTATCCTGCCATGATATAGCGAAATGAAATTTCTTGCCTTATCCGATGAGGCTTAAGAAAAAAACAATGTTTATCCCCATCACATGATATAAGGGCACCTCTATTAAATTATTACGCGACCCGAATACTTCGTTGGTCGGTGCTCGAAATCCTCATGTACTCTGTGTACACTCCGGTATCTCTGGCTCCGTTCGCCTTGTCTTCAGGTCGCTCGCGACAATTAATAGAGGTGCCCATAAGTAACATTCTATATTATATTAATATTATAAAAGCTCACCGGTGGACTTGCAAAAAAAAGACACCTTTAGAAGATTTACCCCAACTGCTCCCTGTCCAGCTGTCCTGAGCACACAAATCCGATCCACCCTGTCGGTTAACCGGACGTTGGTTAAGAAGATAGGGTTAATTTCCTGTTCGTTTTTACGTTCTATCCTTTTATATTTCTGCATAGAGCTATCCCTCCTGCACCAAGGGCTCACTTTGCATGTCCCTAACTGTGGTACCCTGTATTAATTCCTTCAAAAAAATGAAACGATCTCTAACATTTATAAATGACGTTTCCTTTATAAAACCGAACCAATACTGTTCCGGTAGGGATTATATTTCAGCAACCCTTTCAATATTGCTTTTGGCTCTCTTGCATGCTGTAATTGTTTACGCTGTTGTTGAAATGAATTTAGACACACATAAGATTAGAATTGATAAATACGTTTACCAAGCTTACTTGATCTACAGCGCTACATTAGTGGGTTTTTTGTTTTTTTACCCGATTTTCGTCATGGTTATTGTCCGCCCGAGAAGATTGGTGAGTTACGTGATACATGGCTGCCGTTGGCATCTTTTTTCAAAAGAAAGATTGCTTTTTTCATATCCGGTATTGGCAATCATTCCGTTAGATAAATCGATTTACAGCTCTTTCAAGACCGAGATATCAAACCTCAATTCATTCTGGCTCGATGCTCCACTATACAAGCTGGACAGGGTAATCTTTCTGGGTAATGATCCCTGGCGGACATTTCAGCAAATAATCGGCGACCCGAATATTACTTGTGTGATAGATTTTCTTTACCATCCTATATGGATGTCCTTAGTTACAATCACTATTCTGTTTCATGCTCTCGGGCGACATTCCCTGGAAATCAGACTAAGGTTTTTTCTCAGTTACATCATCGTCTGGGCAGGACTTGGGAGCGCACTTGCTACTGTATTATCCTCGGCAGGGCCATGTTATTTCAGCCAAGTCACCGGACAAACGAGTCCATATGCGGAACTTTTTGGATATCTGTATTCAGTTAAGGCGGATGGTTTTGCTCTTAATGCAGTTCGAATCCAGGAAATGCTATGGAACGGCCATGTTAATAGCATTCTCGAATATGGAGGAGGTATATCGGCAATGCCAAGTATTCACATTGCTACCACTGCATTGTTCGCACTGAGCATGCGTAATACATACCCCATATTAGAAAAATTGCTTTATTGTTTTACCTTTGTCATTTGGGTAGGCTCTATTCACCTGGGGTGGCATTATGCCTCGGATGGACTGGTATCTGGTTTGTGCGTTATTGTCATCTGGCATTATTCAGGGAAATTAACGAATAAAATAATTACCAAGAAAAATATGAAATAAGCGATATCTTCATTAACATCGGTAAATGAATGTGTCCATGAAAATGTAACAAATTCAGCTATTGACTTTATTCTATTCTTTCATTACATTTACATTTGTAGTTAAGCCACCTATAATCATCCCCCATAATTAGTAGAGTAATAATGGTTGCTAATCTAATTTGTGCATATAGAATACGGTCACAGCCGTAAGGGGGAGGAGTATACGTGGGAATAAGGATTAATTAATTTAATATCATTAGGAGGAAAAAGCGATGTTAAACAAGTTCAGCTCCATCAAATCACAAAAAGGCGTAGCCATGATCGAGTACGTCTTGATGGCTATCTTGGGCAAGTTCTTCTCCATCAGCTCCATCAAATCACAAAAAGGCGTAACCATGATCGAATACGCCTTGATGGCTGCTTTGGTGGCTGTTGCTCTGATTGTAACTCTTGGTCTTCTTGCAGGTGGTCTGGATACCATTTTTGATGCTATCATAGACGCACTCGAAGGCGCTATTAGTTAGCCGAGAAAAATCTTTTAAAAGACTAAGTAGTGAAACAACCTGTCTTCGTTGCTATCGCACTCATTCTGGGGGCGATGGCAGCGTTCTTCACCGCACGTTGGCTGAGCGATGGGCAAGGTTCAGGTGGCAAGGTCGTCATGGTTCAGTTGCCCATTACGGCCGGCAAAACTATTACAGCTGATCAAGTCAAAGCCATCGTCTGGCCCGGATCATCCGTTCCAGACGATGCATACACTCGCGTCGCCAACGTGGCGGGTCGAGTTGCCCGCGTTTCCATGACACCGGGCGAACCTGTCTTACCCGGAAAACTGGCCCCAAAAGGCTCATCCGGCGGCTTATCTTCGATCATCCCGGAGGGCAAGCGCGCCATTACAGTTAAAGTAAACGAGGTGATTGCCGTTGCTGGATTTGCCCTGCCAGGCAGTTATGTGGATATTTTGGTTAACGGCCGGGACGCCAACAAACGGCAATTTTCGCGAACAGTGCTGTCGCACGTCAAAGTATTGGCCGTGGATCAGGTAACCACTGGCGACCCCGATAAACCAAAAGTGGTCAATGCCGTAACCCTCGAGCTTACGCCGCACGAATCCGAAAAGCTCGACCTGGCCCGTAACATCGGGAGACTTTCTCTTGTCTTGCGCAACGAGCTCGACACCAGCAAAGTAAACTCCGCAGGTGTCCGTCTGCCCGAAATTGTCTATCCACAGTTTCCTCTTGGATCCACCTCTTCAGCGGATGCAGAAGACGCTCTTTCGAGTTTAAGCCGTGGTCCCGAAGAAATCCGTGGCATCAGCCGCGTAAATGTTGCCAAACCCTAGCCAACATGCACATGAATTTGAAACACATAACGGTGCGTTTTGTCTTCTGGATGAGCGCTCTTGTGGCACTTGCCGGCACCCTGCCCGAGCCTGCAATAGCCTCTCCTTCGACTTACCTTGTGCCTGCAGGCGAATCCAGGGTCTACCGGTTCGTACAACCCATTGCACGTGTTGCTGTGGGTGACCCCAATGTGGCCGACTATATTATGATCAACCCATCCGAGCTTTATCTGCTGGGGAAAAAACCAGGCGTAACCAATCTTGTTGTCTGGGACGAAACTGGCAACTTCACGTCCACGCCACTGCAAGTCAGCCGCAACATCAGACCCATAAAAGACCTGTTGAAAGTCGTCTTACCGAATGAGACCGACATTCGGCTCTTCTCCATGGGGCAAGCGCTGGTATTGGCCGGGTCTGTGGCTGACGCCCTGGCTGCCGAAACCGTCTACCGCCTGGTAAAAGCACATTTGGGCGGCAAGATTCCGTTTGACAACCCCGAAACCACCCTGATAAATAGAACCTCAGGCTCTCAGGCACCTGCCAGCATAACCGGCGCGGTCAAAGTTACCTCCGGCTACGATGAAACCGGTTCTGAGGAAACTGCCGACTTGCGCGGCGTGGTCAACCTCCTCACAATCCGCTACCCGCAGCAGGTCCGCCTCGAAGTCCGCATTGCTGAGGTTTCCAAGTCCTGCATGCAGGCTTTGGGCTTCAGTTGGACACAAGGCCTGGGCGATATCACAGGCAGCCTCAT
>JAKSDB010000106.1 GCA_022360415.1 Chlorobiales bacterium | reverse complement strand
TGCAACCGGGCCGAAAATACGTGTCCCACGAGGCTCGCCCTGCGCATTGAGCAGGACAACCGCATTTTCATCGAAACGTATATATGAGCCGTCCTTTCTTCTCTGCTCCTTGGCACAGCGAACGACTACCGCCCTGGAAACCTCCTTTTTTTTGACATCACCTCCGGGAACCGCCGCTTTCACCGTTACCATTATCTGATCCCCAAGACCGGCATATCGTCTGCCCGTACCGCCGAACACATGAATGCACCGAACTTTTTTAGCGCCGCTGTTATCGGCCACAACAAGATTTGTCTCTTTCTGGATCATCGTACTTCAACCTTTATTAAAAATGAAATTGGAAACCAATCCTATTTTGCTTTTTCTACCACTTCGATCAAACGGCAGCTTTTGTTCTTGCTGAGCGGCCTGCACTCCATCACTCTGACGATATCCCCGACACCGGCCTCATTGTTCTGGTCATGGGCCATAATCCGCGTTGTCTTCCTGAAATATTTCTTGTAGACAGGATGCTGAACCCTGCGCTCGACGGCAATGATGATCGCTTTGTCCATCTTGTCACTGACCACTTTTCCTGTCCAGCTTTTCTTGCGGCTTCTTTCTGCACTTTTCGACATTGCGGTATCCCGATTTTACGTTTTTTCTTTGTTAAACCTGATTCTTCCCTCTCAGGCCTTGTCGCCTTCCTGCATTTCAAGCTGACAAAGCCTGGTTTTCATTTTCGCAATATCACGCCGGGAGTTGCGAAACACCATCGGGTTCTGAGGCGGCTCGATCGCCTTATAAAACTTCAGGTCGGCAAGCCTGTCCTCGAGTTCTCTGATGCTCTCGACAAGCTCTTGACGGCTCATTGCTGCTATTTCATATTTTTTCATGGTAATTCCTCCGGCTGTTTGGCAGATTAACTTTCGAGATCAGGCCGAACCATGAACTTGGTTTTGATAGGCAGCTTTTTGGCCGCGAGCCTGAATGCTTCTGTCGCAACTTCTCGAGGAACGCCATCAGCTTCAAACATGATCCTTCCGGGCTTGACTACCGCGACCCAGAATTCGGGGCTGCCTTTACCGGATCCCATACGGGTTTCCGCTGCCTTTTTTGTGACCGGCTTGTCAGGAAAAATCCTGATCCATATCTTTCCATCCCTCTTCATGTATCTGTTCATCGCAACACGGGCGGCTTCAATCTGGCGACTGGTGATCCATGCAGGCTCGATAGCTTTCAATCCATACGAGCCAAACGTGATGGTTGTTCCGCGTCCCGCATTTCCTTTCATCCTGCCGCGCTGAACCTTTCTATGTTTCACTCTCTTCGGCATTAACATACCGGCAACTCCAATTCTTTTTCTGATTGTTACGTTCTTCCGACACTCTATGCAAACAACTGCACCGTACAGTGCCTCTTTCTGTTCCGATCAGGCTATTTTCTTCGTTCGGCGACGCCTTCTGCCCCGCGCATCACGCCCTCCTCCTCTCGGCCTCTGCTCGCTTCTGCGCTCCCTGATCTTCTTCATCTCTTCCTCTTCTACAGCATCGATACGCTGAACAAGAACCTCTCCCTTGTATACCCACACCTTGATACCGATTGCGCCGGCAATGGTGTGCGCGGTAACACTTGCGTAGTCAACATTTGCCCGAAGCGTATGTAAAGGTATCTTGCCCTCTTTATACTGCTCGGCACGAGCGATTTCAACACCGCCGAGTCTTCCTGCGCAGCGGATTCGAATGCCTTCCGCACCTGCTCTCATGGCCTGCTGGATCGCCTGCTTCATGGCGCGGCGGAACGATACCCTGTTTTCGAGCTGGTAGGCAATATTCTCGCCGATGAGCTGCGCCTCGATCTCCGGCTTGACAACCTCGACGACATCGATTTTCACTTCCTTGCCCGTGATACGGCTCAGCTCCTGCGAAAGGTTGTTGATCTCCTCACCCTTTCTGCCGACAACCGCGCCCGGCCTGGCTGCAAAGATATTGATCTTGATATGCTTTGTCGTGCGCTCGATAACGATTCTCGAAACACCCGCACGCTCTTTCTTCAGACGCGCGCTGACATAGTTCCGGATAACCTGATCCTGCTTGAGTTTCTCGGCGATTACCGGTCCGTCATCATACCATCTCGATGTCCAGTCCTTGATAATCCCCAATCTGAATCCAGTAGGATGAACTTTCTGACCCAATGTTAGCTCCTTGTTGTTTTTTTATTCTGCCGGATTACACTTGTCAACGACAATCGTCAGATGATTCGAACGCTTGCGGATCCTGTATGCCCTTCCCATTGGCGCAGGAAGCATACGCTTCATGGTCGGTCCTTCATCGACATAAATCTCCCTGATAAACAGGTCATTGTCCCCGGCTCTTTCATCAGGGTTTTTCTGGGAATAATTTGCAACAGCGGACCTGAGTGTCTGCATGACGTTGCGGGATGCTGCCTTCGTCGAGTTCAGCAGGATCGCCTTTGCCTGGTCAACCTGCTTCCCGCGAACAAGACCGGCCACAATACGCATCTTCCTCGGTGATGTCGGCGTGTGCCGTAATACTGCTTTAGCTTGCATGTCTCTTTTTACCCTTTCGGGGTTATTCTGTTTACTTTTTCCTCGGTGCTGATCCGCCTTTTTCAGACTTGCCGCCTGCATGGCCGCGGTAGGTTCTCGTGGGGGCGAACTCACCCAGTTTGTGCCCCACCATGTTTTCGCTGATATAAACGGGTATATGTATTTTACCGTTATGCACTGCGATGGTATGGCCTACAAAATCCGGTGATATCATCGAGTTCCTCGACCATGTTTTCACTACTTTCTTCTCACTTTTGCTGTTCATCTCGAGGATTCGCTTTTCAAGCTTGCTTTCGATAAACGGCCCTTTTTTAAGAGATCTTGGCATTTTTCCCTACGCTTGTTTTTTGCTTCGCTTTTTATTTCGCCCTGCGGCTCCGAACGATCAGCTTGCCCGATGCCTTCTTTTTGTTTCTGGTCTTCATGCCTTTTGCAATCTGCCCCCAGGGTGATTTCGGATGTTTACGTCCACCACCGGATTTCGATTTACCTTCACCGCCGCCCATGGGATGATCGACAGGGTTCATCGCCATACCGCGTGTCTGAGGCTTGACACCAAGCCAGCGGCTCCTGCCTGCCTTACCGAGTACGACGTTTTCATGATCGACATTTCCGATCCCGCCGATTGTCGCCCGGCACTCGATACGCACCTTGCGAATCTCACCGGAAGGCAGCTTGAGCGTTGCATGATCGCCTTCTTTCGCAGCGAGTACGGCGAACGCCCCAGCAGAACGTACCATCTGGCCCCCCTTGCCCTGCTTCATTTCGATGTTATGCACATCCGTGCCGAGAGGGATATTCCTCAAAGGCATGGTATTACCCACTTTCACTTCTACTTTTTCACCGCTCCGCAGCACATCGCCGACCCGCAATCCCTGGGGAGCAAGGATATAGCGTTTTTCTCCATCGGCATAATGCAGCAGCGCGATTCTCGATGAGCGGTTCGGATCGTACTCTATCGCGGCAACCTTTGCCGGTACATTATCCTTGTTCCGCTTGAAATCGATAATCCGGTAAAAACGCTTGTGCCCGCCCCCTCTGTGGCGTGAGGTAATACGCCCTGCATGGTTTCTGCCGCCGGATTTCTTCAGGGGCGCAAGCAGGCTTTTTTCCGGCTCGCTTTTTGTAATTTCATCAAATCCCGAATACGAGAGATACCGTGACGCCGGAGTAACTGGCCTTAATTTCCTTATCGCCATTGTAAACTATTGTCTAACCTTTATGTAGTTTTCTTTTCTTCACCCTGCTCGGCGGAACCGGAATAATAATCTATCACCTGTCCTTTTTTGAGCGTGATGACAGCCTTCTTCCAGTCGTTTTTCTTTCCGGCGATGAGCCCTTTACGAGTGTACTGCCTCTTGGATTTCCCAAGACAGTTCGCAGTACGCACAGACTGCACTTCAACACCGAACTTTTCTTCTATCGCCCTTTTGATATCTGTCTTGTTTGCAGCAGCCTTTACCTTGAACGCATACTGACCATCCTTTTCGGTCAGGCGTGTGCTTTTTTCTGTCAGCCAGGGCTGCAATAACGGATTTCTCATAACCACCTCGTTTTTGCTGTCTCTCCTTTGTTAACCCAGTGTTTCCTCTATCTTTTTCAGCGCGGTTTTCTGCATGAGCACCGTCTGGCTGTCAAGTATATCATATGTCGAAGCCTTGTCGGCAACCAAAACGTTCAGTGAAGGAATATTTCTTCCGGACTTGACGACGGTTTCGCTGTGCTCAGGCATCAGCATCAGGGTCTTTTTACTGTCAAGCCCGAGATTCCTGAGTATCTCCGCCATCTGCTTCGTCCCGATCTGATCGAAGACAAAATCTTCGACAATAACAATTCCCCCTTCCCGGGCTTTGCTTGTCAACGCCGAGCGACGGGCAAGACGTTTCATTTTTTTATTTACTTTCAGGCCGTAATCGCGCGGCTGTGGCCCGAAGACCGATCCGCCGCCGATCATCAGAGGCGAACGGGTAGACCCCTGCCTTGCATGACCGGTGCCCTTCTGCCTGTAAGGTTTTCTGCCGCCCCCCCTGACTTCGGAACGGCTTTTGACCTTATGCGTGCCCTGACGCCTGTTCGCCATGATGGACTTAACATCAAGATACATGGCATGCTCCGAGAGCTCCGCGGCGAACACGCTGTCTGTCAGCGTTACGACCTCACCTGTTTCCGAACCGCCTGTATTTAAAACTTTCAGTTCCATGCTTCCCTGTAATCACCATTTACTGTTTTGAAGAAACGATCTGCAGATACGAGTTTTTCACACCTGGAACAGCACCCTTGATAACCAGGAGGTTCGATTCCGGTATCACTTTCATAATTTTCAACCCTTTAACCTTTACGGCTTTGCCGCCCATACGTCCTGCCATTTTTGTGCCTTTGAAGGTTTTCGACGGATCGGAAGCTCCCCCGACCGAACCGGGAGCACGCAGTCTGTCAGACTGACCATGCGTTCTCGATCCGCCGCCGAAATTGTGACGCTTGACGACGCCGGCAAAACCTTTGCCCTTGGAAACCCCTCGTACATCCACGATCTCTCCTTCATGGAACATCTCCACGCTTACTGAACTGCCCTGCTCAAGATCCGCCTCCATGTCATTCCTTCCAAACTCGGCGATTTCGTAGCCGGGGACAACGCCTGCCTTCGCATAATGCCCTCTCAGAGGCTTGGAAACCTTTGCTTCTTTCCTTTCGCCTATGCTCAGCTGATATGCTTCATAGCCGTCAACACCGGTTGTTTTAACCTGTGACACAAAACAGGGCCCAGCCTGGATAACCGTACATGGCACTGCCTGGCGGTTTTCATCATATATGCTGGTCATACCTATCTTCTTACCAAGAATCGCAGCCATTTCCGATTTGCTTTTCGATTTTCATTAAGACTTGATTTCAACATCAACACCGCTCGGCAGCTCAAGTTTCATCAGCATATCAATCGTCTTGCCGGTCGGATTAATTATCTCGATCAACCTTTTGTGCGACGAAAAAGCAAACTGCTCTCTTGACTTCTTGTCAACGTGCGGAGACCGGTTTACCGTGTACATATGAGTTTTCGTCGGTAAAGGGATAGGACCGAAGATGATAGCATCCGTCTGCTTCACCACATCGATAATCTTGACGGCCCATTTGTCCACCAGACTATGATCGTAGGATTTTAGCTTTATTCTGATCTTTTGCTGAACAGCCACTTGTCGTAATCCTCATTCAATGTTTAGAATAAAAAAGGGGCGAGTTCCCATGTCCCGCCCCACTGCGTACAGTATCCGTGCCTCACTCGATAATCTTGGTTACGGTACCTGCGCCCACGGTACGACCGCCTTCACGGATAGCAAACCTGAGGTTTTCATCCATGGCGATCGGTACGATAAGCTCGACCTCGATCGACAGGTTGTCACCCGGCATAACCATTTCGACACCCTCAGGAAGAGTAACTGCACCGGTCACGTCGGTGGTTCTGAAATAGAACTGCGGACGATAGTTGTTGAAGAACGGCGTATGGCGGCCTCCCTCTTCTTTTTTCAGGATGTATACCTCTGCCTTGAACTTGGTATGAGGAGTAATCGTACCGGGTTTGGCAACAACCATACCTCGCTCGATTTCATCCTTGCCGATACCCCTGAACAGAAGGCCCGCGTTATCACCGGCCTGTCCCTCGTCAAGCGTTTTCTGGAACATTTCGATACCGGTAACAACCGTTTTCTGAGTAGGCTTGATACCGACAATCTCAACTTCCTCGTTGATCTTGACAACACCTCTCTCGATACGGCCTGTTCCGACAGTACCGCGACCCGAGATAGAGAACACATCTTCAACCGGCATCAGGAACGGCTTGTCAACATCACGAACCGGTTCCGGGATATAGTTGTCAACCGCATCCATCAGCTCAAGAATCGCTTTTTCCGCTTCCGCGTCGCCATCAAGAGCCTTCAGGGCGGAACCCTTGATGATCGGAATGTCGTCGCCCGGGAATTCGTACTCTGAAAGCAGTTCACGAAGCTCGAGCTCGACAAGCTCGAGAAGCTCGGGATCCGCGATATCAACCTTGTTCAGAAAAACGACAAGTGCAGGAACGTTTACCTGGCGTGCCAGCAGAATGTGCTCACGGGTCTGGGGCATAGGACCATCCGTACCGGCAACAACAAGGATGGCTCCGTCCATCTGGGCTGCACCGGTAATCATGTTTTTGATATAGTCGGCGTGACCCGGGCAGTCAATATGCGCATAGTGTCGTTTATCTGTCTGGTATTCAACATGAGCCGTTGAAATGGTAATACCACGCTCCCTCTCTTCGGGAGCCTTGTCAATATCTCCGAATTCGCGCATTGACGCCATACCCTGTTTGGCCAATACCGATGTAATCGCGGCTGTCAATGTTGTTTTACCATGGTCAACGTGACCGATGGTACCAATATTCACATGGGGCTTCTCCCTCTTGTAGGCCTCTTTTGCCATATCTCGCCTCCCTCTGTCGGTTAACTGTTGTTGTTATTCAAAAAAACACTTGTACAATATACTCCGGATTTACCCGGCCTCGCCGGCCACTTTCTTCTCCTGAAGAGTTTCCGCGATATTTCTCGGTACCTCGTTGTAGCATTCAAATTCCATGGTATAATTTGCCCTTCCCTGGGTCATCGAACGCAGAATAGTCGAATAGCCGAACATCTCCGAAAGCGGCACTTTTGCCTTGACGAACTGCGCGCCTGCGCGCTCTCCCATACCGTCAATATGCCCCCTGCGGCTTGAGAGATCACCCATCACATCACCCAGATACTCTTCAGGGGTGATAACCTCGACCTTCATGACCGGTTCAAGCAGAACCGGATTGGCTTTTCTTGCCGCACCCTTGAAACCGATTGACCCGGCAACTTTAAAAGCCATTTCCGACGAGTCGACTTCATGGTACTTCCCGTCATAGAGTGTTACCTTGACATCCTGCACAGGGTAACCGGCAACGACACCGTCTTTCATAGCCTCCTGAATACCTGCCGATACAGCAGAAATATATTCTTTCGGGACAGCACCGCCCTTGATTTCATCGACAAATTCGTATCCCTTTCCTTCCTCAAGAGGCTCGACCTTGATATTGACCAGACCGAACTGGCCTTTACCGCCGGACTGCCGGACAAATTTACCCTCATGATCCACCGCGCTGCGAATGGTTTCTCGATAAGCAACCTGCGGCTGGCCGATATTGGCCTCGACCTTGAACTCCCGTTTGAGCCTGTCAACGAGTACCTCGAGATGCAGCTCGCCCATACCGGCAATAAGCGTCTGACCTGTCTCCTCATCCGAAGAAACCCTGAATGTCGGGTCTTCTTCCGCGAGCTTTGCGAGGGACATGCCCAGCTTGTCGGAATCGGCTTTGGTTTTCGGCTCGATTGCGATCTGGATAACCGGCTCGGGAAAAACCATCTTTTCAAGAACGATCGGTTTGCTTTCGTCACAGAGGGTGTCACCCGTCTTGACATCTTTCAGTCCTACGGCGGCAGCGATGTCGCCAGCATATACCGCGTCACGTTCTTCTCTCTTGTTTGAATGCATCTGCATTAAACGCCCGATTCGCTCTTTCTTCCCGGTTACCGTATTGAGCACATAGCTGCCTGCCTTCAGAACTCCTGAATAGACTCTGAAAAAGGTCAGCTTACCGACAAACGGATCGGTGGCTATCTTGAAAGCAAGGCCTGCAAACGGCTTCTCATCTTTCGGTTCCCGACTGATTTCCTTGTTATCCGAAGGGTGATGCCCGGCAACCGCCCCGATATCGACCGGCGAAGGAAGGTATTCGATCACCGCATCGAGCATAAACTGAACACCTTTATTTTTGAATGACGAACCACAGAGTGCTGGAATGATAGTCCCGTCAAGAGTAGCCTGGCGGAGAACCGACCGGATCTCGGCTTCGGTTATTTCCTGACCTTCGAGATATTTTTCGAGAAGCGTTTCATCGAGCTCCGAAACAGCTTCAAGCATGTTTATCCGCCAGTGCTTTGCTTCACCCTCGAGATCATGAGGTATCTCAACCTCTTCGTAGGTGCTGCCATCTTCCTTGTCATAGATAATCCCTTTCATCCGGATGAGATCCACAATACCGGCAAACATCTCGCCCTGTCCGATCGGGATCTGGATCGGAACCGGATTTGCCCCGAGGCGCTCCCTGACAGCCTTTACCGCCTCGTAGAAATTGGCGCCGACACGGTCCATCTTGTTGACGTAGGCAACCCTCGGCACATTATACTTGTTCGCCTGGCGCCAGACTGTTTCCGACTGAGGCTCTACCCCCCCTACGGCACAGAAAAGTGCAACAGCGCCGTCAAGCACCCTCAGCGAGCGCTCGACCTCGACAGTAAAATCTACATGCCCGGGGGTATCGATAATATTGATGCGATGCTTGACATCCTCGAAATTCCCCATCTTCGGCACCCAGAAACAGGTTGTCGCGGCAGATGTAATGGTAATGCCTCGCTCCTTTTCCTGCGCCATCCAGTCCATTGTAGCACCACCGTCATGCACCTCGCCCATCCTGTGGAGGCGTCCGGTATAATACAAAATCCTCTCAGTCGTTGTCGTCTTCCCGGCATCAATATGCGCCATGATACCGATATTTCTAACGTTCGCTAAACCTACTTGCCGTGCCATGATTGGAATCTACGCCCGTGTTGAATAATTAGTAGTTGTTAAAACCTGAAATGCGCAAAAGCCTTGTTCGCATCCGCCATACGATGCACTTCATCCCTCTTTTTCACCGAAGCTCCCTGTTCGTTCGCGGCATCCATCAGTTCAGCAGCAAGCTTTTCCGCCATCGACCGCCCGCCCCTGCGCAGAGAGAACTGCTTGATCCAGCGAAATGCCAGCGCTTCCCGCCTTGAGGGCTGCACCTCCATCGGTATCTGATAGGTTGCCCCGCCGACCCTCTTGCTGCGTACTTCCACAAGCGGAGCGACATTCGACAAGGCACGGCGAAAAACCTCAAGCGGCTCTTCGTCTTTCATTTTTTCTGCGATAATATCCATCGCCCCGTACACTATTTTCGCTGCCACGTTTTTCTTGCCGTCAAGCATGATCGCGTTGATCAATCTTGAAACGCTTTCGTCGCCGAAACGAAGATCAGGCTTTACACCGCTGTATACAACATTCCTGCCCATAGTAGAAATCAGTAATTAAAAAGTTCGATTTAGCCGGCAGCACCTTCTTTCGGCCGCTTTGCCCCATACTTGGAACGCGCATTCCTGCGATCGGCAACACCGGAAGTATCCAGCGACCCCCTCACAATGTGGTAGCGAACACCCGGCAAGTCCTTGACCCTTCCGCCACGGATGAGCACAATAGAGTGCTCCTGCAGATTATGGCCCTCACCCGGGATGTAAGCTGTCACTTCTATCTTGTTGGACAACCTCACACGAGCAACCTTTCTGAGCGCGGAATTAGGCTTTTTCGGCGTCGTCGTATACACACGTGTACAGACTCCCCGCTTCTGCGGACACTTTTCAAGAGCCGGAGACGCTGTTTTCGACGCCTTGGTTTTTCTCCCGCGTCTGATAAGCTGCTGAATCGTCGGCATAGTGTAAACTTCTTTTCAGTTATCATAAAATCCATAAGGATCACCAAGGTATAACATTTCTGCATAAAAACAAAAACGAAAGCCACATTTTTTGTGGCTCGATCGGGAAATATTTTCAGACATTTTCAGGTCAGATTAACGGGAGCCTGTCAGCCAGTACCTTCAGAAAATCCTGCTTGGCTGAACGGAAGTCATATTCGACCGCTACAGACTCCGGTACTGCCGGAAGTTGCCCGGAATACCGCAGATTGAGCGTATCATGCAGAAAATCGACAATGCCCTTCTTCTCGCCTATCGGAACCGTTCGGCCTCCCGCCTTGTGTATGATCTGTTTTGTCAGTCCATCAGGCAGCACACCCCCGAGAGATGTATTCATCCCGATCAGATCATAGAGCCGTTCCGGCACATGACATTCATAGTCGTCGACTTCTCCGAGCACCATACAGCAGAAATCGGCACGCGTGCACAACTCCAGCTCCCCGATGTGCGAATAGACGGGACCCGCATCGACAAGATCCTCAAGTCCGAATTTGTCAAGGTAACGGCTGACCTCCGTGTATCCCGGCCCGATAAACGCAAGCGAGAAAAAACCTCTTGTCACCTGTGGTGACTCCATGAAATTCGACAGTCCCGAAAGGAAACTTTTCAGCTCTTTGCCATCTGTATTTTCGATATGGAAAACACAGCGCATCAGGGCACCCGCCTGTTCTTCCGTCACCAATGCACTGCAAAGCTCGGGATCATAACCGTTCCTGACGACTGAAATATCCTCGCGCACGAGTTTGTCCCTGTATTTTCGAATAAAGAACTCTTTCATCTCCCGTGACGGCATGAGAACACATTGCCCGGACTGCAAAATGGCCATCTCATGTTTATCAGCGTTGAACGGCGCGACGCAATCGAACAGCACCGGCAGATGATATTCAGAGGAAAGCTCGAGGGCAAGACGGTGAGGGGCAAAAGGAGGAGCCTGGGCATATATCATTTCAATTTCAGGATTGTTCTGCAGAATCTGTGCGGCAACAGACGCGGCATTTTTTTGCCATGCTTCCTCCTCCGCATTGCCGCCCGGACGAACTGCCCCGGCACTGCGCTTCAGGAAAGAATGACTTTTTAGCGGAAGCCCGTGCACAAACCTGAACAACTGTTCGGCATCCGATTCCTCTCCCGAAAACTCACTCCCTGCGTAATAAACCTCAAACGGAAACTGTTCAGCCTCCGCACCCGGAATCCTATGGCAGGCGATAACCACCGGCTCCCATCCCGAAGCCGGCAGAGACCTTGCAAATCTGGAAGCGCGTGACGATCCTTCCGTCATCATCGGGGGGAAATTCATACTGAGAAACAGGATTTTTTTCACGCTATTCCGGAATTAGTGTTTATCATGCCCTTCGCATTCGTTTCATGCCGGGAAAACCGGTGCCCACCAGCAGCAAAGCAACTGCAAAGCCTGCAAAAGAAAGTCTGGTCCCGTTTTCAAAACCGCTCCTGTCGAAGGAAAAGACGATCTCGTGTGCTCCCTCGGGCACGGGAACGCCTCTCAAAATACCGTTGGTCCGGTACATCGTCTGTTCCCTCCCGTCAATCGTCACTTTCCAGCGCAAGGGATAATATACCTCGCTGAGTACAAGAAACGCCTGCCGGCGAGCATCTACAGAAAGCTCGATCCTCTCCGGACCAACTCTGATGGAGGACAGATCGGCGCTACCGAACTGCTTCGTCCCGTTCCAGGGGGGATTTTCCACAAGGGCCTGCGTCGCTATATCAATCTCTCCGCCAAGCAGCTTGCGGTAGACCTCTTCATTCCTCATTTCGGCAATGCCTTCCCGAACAAACCACGCACGCGGCATTGCATCGGTTAACCGGTATACCGACACCCTGACAGGCCCTCTTACCAGACGAAGCTCTCCATCATAGACAGTATCAAGAAGCCGATGATCGAGGGGTAACGCGCTGACGACATAACGAACATTCAACATCCTTAAAAGGTCAAGATGCGACAGATTGCTTGAAACCCTGAGCATCTCGTCGTAAGCCTTGAGTTTTGCAGGATGGTATCCTCCTGTCGATTCTATACCGAACACCGAAAACTTGTTTTCCGTAAACAGCGGCCCTGCCGGGTAAATCCTGAATAAACCGCTGTCTCTGCCGAGAAAATCCGTAACCTCGTCCCTCGCAAACGCCTTTTCGAGATAACGCTCCGG
>JAKSDB010000044.1 GCA_022360415.1 Chlorobiales bacterium | reverse complement strand
TTTATACCGTGGCGGGGTTTACCTACACGGATTCCGTTTCGTTGTTCTCCCGTTTTCAGGAACCGTTCATTTCCTGGGAAAAACAGCACGGCGGTAGTGTGGTTGAGCTGCATGCCTATGCAATCGCCCCTGAAGATGTGCTACCGGACGAGGTGATCAGGGAGACGATGCTGAAAGAGCTGCATGATATGTTTCCGGAGACAAAGGATGCCCGTATACTCTATGATGTGTATATGCAGCAGCAGAACTTCACGCGATGGGCGCCCGGAGATCACATGAACAGGCCGGAATCCGAAACGCCGTTGGAGAACCTCTTTCTTGCAGGGGACTGGGTAAAAGTGGATGCTCCTGTTTTTCTCATGGAAGCGGCGGTCTTCACCGGCCGTCTTGCGGTAAACGCCATCTGCTCGAAAGAGGCGCTGAAGCCGACACCATTGCCCATAGTACCGATGGACGGTCTTTTTGCCTGAAAAACTGCTGTGTGTTTCGATTGCCGCGTTGGGCGATGCTCGGGATCCTCTGTACTTTCATGTACACTCCGGTTCCTGCACTTCGTCCGCCTTGCACTCGAAACCCTCGCGACGTTTTTTGGATCAATCATACCTTTTTCTTTTCACTAAGAACCAGGAGCTGAGAGCTAAACACTCGTCGCTCCTTTCTTCTTTTTGCCTTTTGACATTTACTGCTCAAGCCCCAGGCATTTAATCACCGTATTATGCAGAGCCGGTCTGAATTTCCGGATTTTAATGTTTTCCGATGAGGGGTGAACCCGGTTGGTCAGCGTAATGACGGCAAGCTCTTTTTCAGGGTCGATCCAGATGCTGGTCCCGGTATAGCCGAGATGTCCGTAAGAGTCCTGTGAGAAATGCTTGCCTGACGACGATCGGCCTTTCAGGGAGCGAAGATCCCAACCCAGTGCCCGTGAATGACCGGAACGTCTTTTTGTGAAACGGTGGACTGTCGATGGGTTAAAATACGCCATGCCGTTATAGCTGCCTTCCTGCATGAGCATTGTTACAAAAACGAGAAGATCGCCGGTTGTTGAGAACAGCCCGGCGTGCCCGGCTGCTCCACCAAGCAGGGCGGCGTTGTGGTCATGCACCAAGGGTCTCGGTTTCGGAAGGGTCCAGGATGTGTCTTTTTCCGTCGGTGCTATTTCTGCATGGAGGGAGTCGGGAGGATTGAACCATGTCGATTGCATGCCGAGAGGCTTCGAGAAACGTTCCCGGAAATTTTCTGCAAGCGTTTTCCCTGTTAGACGTTCAATAACTTTGCCGAGCGTGATGAATCCGAGATCGCTATACGTTGTTTTCGATCCTGGCGGCGACAAAAGCCGTTCTTTGTAAATGGCTTCCATCGCTTCGTCAGCCGTTTGGCTGGTTTTGATAAAAAATCTGTGTGCGATAAGTCCGGAATTGTGCAGCAGCAGGTTTTTTATGGTGACGTTTTCCTTGCCGTTGCTTGAGAACTCGGGAATGTAGCGTGCAACCGGGGCATCCATGTCGAGCGAATCCTTTTCGCTGAGCTGCATAATGATGCTTGTCGT
>JAKSDB010000349.1 GCA_022360415.1 Chlorobiales bacterium | reverse complement strand
CAGATTCCGAACCCTTTCAAACTGCATCGCAGCTGAAGATTTTTCCTGGAAATTCTGCAGGATGTTTCTGGCTCTTTTCTGCGTAACCCGCTCTACGGGAACGGCTTGATAAGCCATAAGCGACTTCCTTACGACAAGCTTTTCGGCCGGTATCGGCTTCAGTATCGGCTTCTGGTTCAAAATCCTGTTTTGCGACAAGGCAACGGAAAACAAGCCTGGTACCAGAAGAACCGCCATGATTGAAAGAGAAAGTGTGAATATCATTTTTTTCATGATTGACCTCCTGCAAGTCTTTAGAGTTGGTACCAGATTCTCAGCCAGGTATGATTCTCCGGCGGATCAGCGCTGAAAGAGGCATATGAATCTCCATCGCAAGGAGGGTACATGACAGCCGCTCCCCGCTCACTTCCGTTCCCATAGAGCCAGATGGCATCAAACCATGCCTGCCAGACAGCTGCCCCTGATTTTATCCTGCCACCGAAATAACCCGAAATATCCTGATCGCATGACATCGATGCGTTGGTCCGAAAACCGCAGACCTGATGAACCCCGTCAAAAACTCCATTGTTATTTGTCCAGGCCGAATACCAGTCTGCGACCTCCAGCGGGCTGGCAACTACCTGGCAGGCATGAAGTGTTACAAATTCCGAATTGTAATCACCCCATCCGTCATTCGATGAGCTCCCTGCCGAACTGAGGTTCAGCCATGTTGACTGGCATTTGATATTCCAGGGACTCCCGTGGCCGACAAAATAGGAAAAGTCCATTTTATCGACCCTTTCATTATTGTAAGAGTCAAACTGAAATGTTTCAGCCCAGTAATACTGGTTGTAAGTAAAGTTACTGATGAATTTCCAGACCGGGGTGGTCGCATCACCTTCAGTACGGCTTCCGACATACCCGCCCTCCCAGCGGTCCACAGCGGACACGTCACGTGCGGGCAGTAACAGGACAAGAAGAACAAAAAGAAAAACGAGAATCCCTGATCGGTCTTTTCTACCCATGTTCTGTCTCCCTTTTAATTTTTGTTAGAAAAAGCAATGACAAATGTAACTTATCGAAATCCGGTTTTACTGTTGACATTGAAAGAGAAATGATATATCACAGGAAAACATCCCTGTCGGACAGTTAAACCCGCATCCGGGAGTGCTATCGAAAATTAAAGGGGATACGGGGGCCGATCCTTTCATGAATGTAATGAAAATCTCTGATCTCCGGATGAATTTCATGACAATGAAACATTTTCATGAAGTCGGAATTATCCGGTGCCGGTCAGGTTGATGAATATCTGCCAGGAGTAAAACCGGCAATGAACCCCCGAAAACTGAAACCCTGCTCGTCTATACGTAAAGCGTAGGAGAGAGTAAGGCCCGCAAGGTAAACAATCGCGCCGGCCCAGAGTGTATCACTGGCGAAATGTGCTCCCTGAGCCATCCTGCCTGCCCCCATCAGTGTTCCGAAACATACTCCGCCGGCAAGCCATGTCAGTGCGATGACTTTCTTTCTGTTTCGATAGAGGAAGTAGGGAAATATCATGTAAAAACCCGTGGAAGCGTGGCCGCTGGGAAATGAGTTGTATTGTCCTTTTATGCCGTAGAGATTTCGCAGTATATCCCATTCGACAGCACCCTGGCTGGATTCCGGCATTTTTTCATGGCTCTGCACCACGACAAACTCCCCTATGACAAGAGGGGGCACGAATTCACGCTGTCCGCCAAACTCCACTGTTTCCCTCGGCCTTGGCCGGCCCCAGTACTCCTTGAACACGGCGTTGACAAGCAGGCCCGGTCCCAAAACCATAAAGAGTGCAATGAATGCGAATACCCGTCTGTTCTGTTTTTGAAATCCGCTGAAAGAAGTGATAAACCATAACAGAAGCGCACCGACAAAGATAATCATTGCAGGCGCGGGACCGTAATCGTATAAAAAAATCCAGATCGCATGATCCCTGAAAACCCATTCGCCGTTGCTATAGAGCATATTCTGCAGGGTGACATCGATATCCCACAACAGAAACGGTACGGTCAACAGCAAAAAAAAGGCGAGTGAAACGGCAAATTCCCTGAAAAAGCGGCTCTTCATTTTCCCGGTTGGAACTGCAATTTTGCAAGTCCCTGCAATAAGCGTTTATCTTTGGCTAAAGACGGCAATATATTCATTCCTCTTATACTTTCCAGCAATACGAATATATCAGGGAAATGCTTTAACAGGTGAAACAAAACCTGAAGGCTTCAATGCCAGCAAGGAGCAATTCATTGTGTTTACAATATTTTCAGCCGTGTTTCCGATGAGAAACCCGAGAATGCCCGTTCTGGCAACCGTTCCCATCACAAGAATATCGACATGCTCTTTTTCGACAAACTCGGGGATAAGAATATCAGGCCGCCCTCTCATACGAAAAACTTTATGATTGGAGCCGATGCCGGACTCATCAATCAATGCCTTCAAAAGTGTCTGATGATCAGAATCCGCCTCTCTGACATTTTTTTCATGTTCTTCTTCAGGGATGCTGGCCCAGGCTTTGTAACGCAGAAACTGTTCATATTCATAGTCCCAACAGGAAAGAATGTTTAACGATCCGTTAAATCTGTCAGCCAGGGATCGCGAAAGCTCCAACAGTCTCAGTGAAAGCGCTTTTTCTGAAGGATCGCGGCTTTCCGCATCAACAGCCACCGCAAACCGGAACTCCTCCTGTTTATGAAGTACGGGTCTTGCAAGCCAAACGGTACAGGGGCATTTACGAAGAAGCGTCATATCCATGGCCCCAAAACCTTTGCCGTGCTCTCTCGGCTCAGCTTCCTTGATTACAAGATCGTATCCTTCGCGAAGTACATGGCGAATAACCTGTATCGCAGGAGGAATGACAACCTCTTCCTGTATGATACGAAACGGCACCTTGCCATGGTCGAGGTTCAGCGCTTCACAAACCCTTTCAAGAGCAAGGGAAAGCTGCTCTTCAAGATACTTCGAATAGGTATCGGTATAAGCTTTCTGCGCTTTCAGGAGAGCGGGATAGACAAGCAAAACATCGAGCGTTTCCCGGTTTGACATGGCAAACCGCAGAGCCTGCTTCAGCCCTGCTGTTTCATCGAAAATACCGTTTGTAACATACAAGATAGAGTTAAATGTTCGCATGGCGAGTCTCCTGTCCAGATTCTTGAATGTACTTCTCTATCGGCAGCTCACATTGCAT
>JAKSDB010000416.1 GCA_022360415.1 Chlorobiales bacterium | reverse complement strand
TGTCTTTTTTAACCAGACTTCAGTGATATGCTGAAAAGAAGAGGTGTTGCCGCCGGTATTGTCTTTCAAATCAGTCGGGTTATCACCTCGGAAGCGGTGAAAGGTAAATGAGCTGAGTTTGTGCCAGAGCTTCTCCATATGCAGGAGAGGATTTTGCAGAGGCCTAAATTTTTTTGAAAATCAGTGTTGCGTTATGGCCTCCGAAACCGAAACCGTTGTTGAGGACGTATTCGATTTCCCGTTTATTAGGAGTGTTCGGTGTGACATCAAGGTCAACCTCGGAATCGAGATTTTCAATATTGATCGTTGGAGGTACAGTCCGGTTTTCCATTGCCAGGAGGCAGGCAATGGATTCTACAACACCAGCAGCGCCAAGGAGATGGCCCATCATTGATTTCGTGGAGCTGATACTGAGCTTGTATGCATGTTTGCCGAAGAGCTTTTTGATGGCTTTGAGCTCTGCAATATCTCCAAGCGGTGTGGCGGTTCCATGTGTGTTGATATAGTCGATGGAATCCGGAGCAATGCCTGCTTTCTCAAGCGCGCTTCTCATCGAGTAGAGGGCACCGGTGCCTTCAGGGTGAGGGGCAGTGAGATGGTGGGCGTCGGCTGATGCACCAACGCCGGCAAGTTCAGCATAAATTTTTGCTCCACGTGCGCGGGCTGAATCCAATGTCTCAAGGATCAGTGAGCCCGCCCCTTCTCCCATGACAAAACCGTCACGATTCCTGTCGTAAGGGCGTGATGCTTTTTCAGGAGCATCATTGTATGTTGACAATGCCTTTGCAGCGTTGAAGCCGCCTACGCTCATCGGGGTTATAGCGGCTTCGGAACCACCGCATACCATATAGTCGGCCATATCGAGTTGAAGGAGCATCCATGCATCTATTATGGCATGGAGCGATGTTGCGCATGCCGATGCGGTCGCGTAGTTCGGGCCCATCAGTTTGTTCCTCATCGAGATCTGCCCGGCGGCAATATCGGATATAAGCATAGGAACGAAAAACGGGCTGATTCTGCGAGGGCCTTTATCGAGAAAGACGCGCATCTGTTTGTCGTGGACAGTCATGCCTCCGGTGCCTGAACCGTGAACGACACCTATCCTTCCGGGGTCGACAGCCGAAAGGTCAAGCCCTGAATCTTTCAAGGCCTGTTCCGAGGCCGCAACAGCATACTGGCTGAACGGGTCCATCCGTGAGGCGGTCTTTGGGTCCATATAATTCTCCGCGACAAAACCCTTCAGCTCACAAGCAAAACGGGTCGCAAAGCCGGTGGGATCGAAATAGCTTATTGGTGCGGCACCGCTTTTGCCTTGGTACAGGGACTCCCATAGCTCTTCTTTTGTCAGACCTATAGGGGACATTACCCCGATACCTGTTATGACGATACGCTTGCGATCCTGACCCATTTCAATAATTTATGTTAAGCCTGTAAAGCCTGATGCCGAAGGAGAGAATGCTTACTTGCTGACGATGTAATCGATTGCCTGCTGAACTGTACTGATTTTTTCCGCATCTTCGTCAGGAATCTGAATGTCAAATTCATTCTCGAGCTCCATGATCAGCTCTACAGTGTCAAGCGAGTCAGCACCCAGGTCATCCGCAAATTTTGATTCCGGTTTGATCTGGTCTTTGTTGACACCCATTTTGCTTACGATGATATCGTAAACCTTGTCTTTGATTTCAGCACTCATTGTATCCGCTCCGAATTTGGTTTTGAATTATTCCTTTTATTTACAACGGTTAAAAAATGTCAAGCAATATACAAACCAGAGTGACCTCTGCCAAATTACATAACCATACCGCCGCTGATGTTTACGACTTCTCCGGTTATGTATTCAGCGTGGCTGCTGGCAAGGAACGAGACGACGCTTGCGACATTTTCCGGGGAGCCGAATCTGTTCAGGGGAATGGCGTTGAGCATCGCATCACGGACATCGTCCGATAATGCGTCGGTCATTTTCGAGGTGATGAATCCCGGCGCGACGGCGTTCACTCTTATGTTTCTGGAAGCAAGCTCCTTTGCTACCGATTTCGTGAATGCGATAACACCTGCTTTCGAGGCGCCGTAATTTGCCTGTCCCGCATTTCCCGTGATCCCTATAATCGACGCAATGTTAACGATTGCTCCCGAGCGCTGTTTCATCATGGTTCGGGTAACGGCTTTGGTGCAATTGAAGGTGCCCTTCAGGTTTACCGCGAGTACGGCGTCCCAGTCGGCTTCACTCATCCTCATGAGCAAACCGTCTCGGGTAATTCCCGCGTTGTTGACAAGAATATCTACTGAACCGCACTCTGATGCAATCTCCTGAAACACGGATTGTGTCGTGTCGTGACTGGTTACGTCGAGTTCCTTGCACATGGCTTTTCTGCCGGTTTTTTTAACAGCAGCGGCGGTTTCTTCAAGCCATTCCTCCTGCAGGTCGCAGATGACAATGTTTGCGCCTTTTGCGGCAAGGTCTAAAGCAATCGCCTGGCCGATGCCTCTTGCTGCTCCCGTTACAATGGCGGTTTTTCCTTCAAGCATGATGGTATTCGGTTGTTTTGATCCTGTCATGACTGTTCTTTCGTTGTGATGTTTTGAGCAACCTGGTCAGCTTTGTCAATACCGTCTGTCTGGACTGACCGGTCGATTCTCTTTACAAGGCCCTGAAGGACTTTCTGCGGGCCGATTTCAATAAATGACCTCACACCTCCTTTAATCATGGCTTCGACAGACTGGGTCCATCGGACGGGGCTTGTCAGCTGAAGGACAAGGTTTTTGCGAATCTCATCGGCACTTGTGACCGGTTGTGCGACAGCGTTCATGCAAACAGGGATGCGGGAGTCGTTGATGGTAATTCCGTCAAGAGATGTTTTCAGCTCTTCTTCCGCGGGTTTCATGAGAGGAGAGTGAAAGGCTCCCGATACGACAAGCTCCTTTGCCATCCTTGCCCCCATGGAAGGTGCGAGCTCAACCGCTTTTCTTACGGCATCGATGTCTCCCGAAATAACAGTCTGTCCAGGAGAATTGAAATTTGCTGCCTGA
>JAKSDB010000164.1 GCA_022360415.1 Chlorobiales bacterium | reverse complement strand
TACCGGCAACAGTGAAGGTTTTATTACCGGCTATTCCGAATATGAAAAAACAGAAAAATACCTTCGTGAAATTTGCAGGGAAAAAGATATTGATTTTGATGAGAAGGCGTTCAGTCGGGAAAAAAAGGCAATAATGTCTGCTGTCAAGTCCAGAATCGCTCGTCAGCAGTTCGGAATAGACGCCCAGATCAGGGTTCTTGCCAGGGAATCCGACAAGATGCTCAGGTTTGCCCTCGGTCATATTCGCCGTAACGCGGCATGAGGGACACATCTGCTTGTTTTCTGCCCTTCAATTGTATTGTTGATCCCGGCCTTTCGGGGCCAGAGAAACGGAGTGTACATGGAGTACATGAAGATTTCGAGCATCGTTCAACGAAGCTATTGAGTCGCGGAATAAATAAATCGAGGTGCCTGCGCCTTACAATAACGGTGCTTGTAAGCGATAATAGTGTAAATTAAAAAGTTGAAGTCTGCGATAAGATAATTCAAATCTCCCGCGCCTATGTCATTGCTTGAAAAAATCAAGAGCAATACCTGCACATTGCGACTGCAAAAAGACTGGCTGAAGATTTACACATGCCCCGTACCGAGCTCGGATTTTCTCTCCTTTGTAGGTATAGCCGTTATCGATGCGCCGCAGCATAGTGTGCTTCACCTTCTGTATGATCTCGACGCCGCTACGGAATGGGTCTGGAAAACAAGAGAAATGAGAATTCTCAAGGAGTTGTCCGAGGATGAGGGCAGGATAGTCTATCAACTGGTCAGTGCGCCATGGCCTCTTTCCGACAGGGAAATTATCACTCAGTCCCAGGGATACAGGGATGCGAAAACCGGAGAAGTATTCATTAAAATGACGGCAAAACCGGATTTTCTCCCTGAAAATGACAATTATGTTCGGGTAAGACAGCTCGAGGGCGCATGGAATGTCATGGGAATCACAGAGGAGCAATGCAGGGTGGTTTTCAGGCTGCATCTTGAGCCGGGAGGAGAAATACCGTCATGGCTTGCAAATATTGCGGTCATAGATACTCCTTATAACACCATGGCGAATATGAGGGAGATGGTCAAGCGCGAGAAATATAAAGCCCCGCTGGAAGTGCCTTTTACCCGTTCGAAGGAGAATATCGACAAGAATTACAGGGATTTTATTGCCGAATAACCGACAGGCGGCTGGCCGGAATGGATTTCTTTTCAATAGTAAGAATTAAAAAGTATGGATTTTGAAGGCGCAAGAGAAGACAAATGGGCTTTTCGCGTAGAGCACAAGGACATCAGTATTTATTCGGCTAAAATGAAAAATACCCCCCTGCTTGGGTTCAAGGGTATCATAGCTTTTCCTGTTCCTATAAAACGTCTTATCAGTCTTTTTTACGATACCGGAAGCTACAAGCGATGGGTTCATCAGCTGTCAAGCATCAAGGTGCTTGAAAAGGGAGAGAACCTGGAATATGTGATCCACAAGGTGATAAACACGCCCTGGCCTTTTCCCAAGCGCGAGGTGATCGTTCGGACGGGACTCGATACGGAGGGTGAAAACGGTATTGCGGTGACGATGAAATCCGTACCCGATTTTATTCCGGAAAATCCGGGAAATTTCAGGATAAGGGAAACCTACGGCAAATGGGTTTTTGAGCCCCAGGAGAACGACGTGGTTCGTATAACGTTCATCATGTATGTCGATCCGGGGAAAGATGTTCCTCCGCCAATGAGCAATACGGCAATGTTCGAAGTGCCGTTTTATTCGTTGCAGAACCTCAGGAGCCTTGCGTTCGATAAAAACTATAATCCGCCTTATCCGGAAGAGGTGGACGAGTATATCTCCATCGGGGAAGGCTGAACCCGCTTTTCTGTTGATTTGCTGAGATATGGGAGCCTCGTGCTCAGCGAAGAGGTTCTGGTAATCGTAATCGAAAATACAGTGGCCGGAAGCTGAGGATTGTTGGTCTGTGTGTTTGTCGAATTGCAGGGGCAGCCCCGTGTGGCTGCCCGCTGGCGGAAAGGCTGTTTTTCGATTCCGATACCGACGCCGATTTCCGTTTTTTTCTTTCGGGACTCCAGGTCGGTATCGATATCGGATATATTTTCATACCGATTACCGTATCGCCGGTGCCGTGTTCAGAACCGGACGCAGTAGCGCAGACCGGCATCGATTCTCGGGCTGTTGCCGAAAACCGGCGACTGAACACCTGCACTGGTCGTGAACCAGCTGCTGTCCGTTACCCTGAAGCTGTAAGCAGCCGCAACAAACGGGCGCAGATCATTGCGATCAAGTGAGCTACCCGCGCTGAAAGTCTCCAGGCCGAGAAGGTTCGATGTTCCTTCAAGTGTTGCACGGTCGGCATCGAGATCATAATCCAGCCCTGCACCGAGGCTCAGCCTCGAACCGTTACCGATCCGTTTCACAGCAGTCACCTCCACCGTCGCCGTAGTGGTCGTGACCTCCATGCGGTCATAATCGGCGGTGAAATCGCCCTCTGTTTCCTCATAAGCGTCGAGTCTGGTGCGGTATGCCGTCACCGAAGCCCGTGGGGTCAGCACCCAGTCATCGGGGTTACGGAACCCGTAGCCGAGACTCAACCGTCCCGAGAGGGTGCTGAGGTCGGACGATCCGTCAACCAGTTCAACGTTATCCAGTCCCATGCCCCGGGTGATATCGGCGTCCTGTGTTCCCCAGCCGGCAACAGCGCTGAGCTGCCAGCCTGTGCGAGACGCGCCGTCCTGGCTGTATTCACCCCATATCCCGAAACCGTACCCGGTTTCCATGTCGAAGCCGTTATGATCGAGATCGGTGAGGCCGAGGGCCGCCGTGGCTCCAAGGGTAAAGGCTTCATTGACGCCGTAGCCCAGCGAAAGCAGTCCGGTTGCACCGGTGCGGCTGCCGAGGCCGAGCTCGTCATCTGCCCCCGTATAGGAAAATCTGCCGGCAAGACTCAAGCATGCCCTTCCTTTTCGTCCGGCAAAACAGGTTTGATCCAGTATCGAGGCCAGAGTCCATTGCTGAACGGCCACCGCAACATCGGCATCGTTGGCAAGGAGGGGAAACGACGCCAGAAGGTTGTCATAATCCTGCATGATCGAACGGTAGATGAACGCATGAAGTTCTCCATTATCGGTTTGCGATTCACCTGCAACGACGCTGCCGTCTGCGCTCAGGGCATAAGCATAGGAATCGCCGGAGTTGTCGGTTTTTAGAGTGCCGAGATCGACCATGCCGTCTGCTTCAGTCCATCGAAATGCCCTTTGAAGTTCTGTGTCACTTTCTGCCCACCCTGCAGCGACACTGCCGTCTGCGCTCAGGGCATAAGCATAGGAATCACCGGAGTTGTCGGTTTTCAGGGTGCCGAGATCGACCATGCCGCCTGCTTCAGTCCATCGGAATGCCCGCTGAAATTCTGTGTCACTTTCTGCCCGCCCTGCAGCGACACTGCCGTCTGCGCTCAGGGCATTGGCTTCAGAATCGCCGGAGTTGTCGGTTTTCAGGGTGCCGAGATCGACCATGCCGCCTGCTTCAGTCCATCGGAATGCCCTTTGAAATTCTGTGTCACTTTCTGCCCACCC
>JAKSDB010000195.1 GCA_022360415.1 Chlorobiales bacterium | reverse complement strand
GAACCCTATCCTTCTGTCAGTGTCAGTTTAAAGTTTTAGATTTGGCTGAACTCTCTGGGGTGCTGGATGGTTCAATGACTAGATCAAGCCATTTTGACTTTTAACTTTTGAATTTTGACTTTTTCATGAAGTACGCACTTGTTGGATATGGGAAAATGGGACAACAGGTCGCCGGTATACTGGAGGACTCCGGTGAACATGAAGTCCATAGGGTTCTCGATGTCGATGCGTCTATTACGGAAAAGAGTTTTACCGGAAGTGATGTTATTATAGATTTTACCGTCCGGGATGCTTTTCTTTCCAACCTTCCGGCAATGCTTGCATCGAAAGTGCCTGTCGTCGTTGGTACAACGGGCTGGGACGCTGATATGCCGGAAGTCAGAAAAATGGTGGAAAAAGCCGGGACCTCGATACTGTACTCGGCAAACTTTTCACTTGGGGTCAACATCTTTCTCCGTACCGTGCGCGAGGCTGCTCGCATGATCGCGCCTTTCGATGACTTCGATATTGCCTTTTCAGAGCAGCATCATACCGCCAAGGTGGATTTTCCAAGCGGAACGGCGCTCAAGGCGGCGGAGATGATCCTCGAAGCCAACGCCCGTAAAAAGACCATCATCAGCCAGCTCTCGACCTGGAAAAAAATCGGCCCGGAGGAATTGCAGGTCGCGGCAATACGGCTCGGATCGGTTTTCGGGCAGCATTCGGCCTTTATCAATTCGGAGTTTGACGATATCGTAATATCCCACACGGCCAGAAACCGCAGAGGTTTTGCAGGAGGTGCCGTGAAGGCCGGCGAGTGGCTTGCTGAAAAGCATGTTTCCCGGCCCGGTTTTTATACCATGGATGATTTTCTTGACGAGGTCCTTGGTTGAAGTGAACTGCTCGGAAGAAAGGCTCAAATCGATCGGCATCGGAGCGATATGTATACTTGCGTCGACTACGGTGCCTTACCTGGTGCTGATCAATATTTTTCTACTCTCCGGTATCATTATCGGGGGAGCGGTAGCGGCTTACTCTTATATCATCAAGTGCCAGACGAGGCTCACCATCTCCGAGGCCTTTGTTTTCTCGAGCCTTGCTGGTATCGCGGGAAGTGCCGTAACCGTAGCCGCTCACTACTTCCTGATAACGTTTTTTCAGTATAGGCCGGGAAAAGAGGAGTTCACTGCCTTGCTCGAATGGATGAGGGGTGTTTCTCCTGAAGATGATATGCTTATAACCCAGTACCAGGAGATGCTTCAGGCCCCGGTAGAGATAAGCTTTCCTGTTTTTTTTGTGAACATTTTCGTTACAGCGGTTTTCTATGCCCCGGTCGCCGGCCTGGGAGGGATCTGCACTGTCTGGTGGCTGAAGAGCCAGGCAAGGAAAGGCGGGTAGGCAGCCCTCAGCTGGCAGGGGGGTTCGTAAACTTTTTTTGGAAAAACAATGAATGTACTGTTTTCTCCGGCAAACCTCGGACCTTTGACACTCCGGAACCATCTGGTCATGGCGCCGATGACCCGCAGCCGTGCAGCCGGCAACGTTCCGAACGAACTTATGGTGGAGTACTACGAGCAGCGCAGCACCGCCGGGCTCATTATTACCGAAGGTACCTCTCCCTCGCCGAACGGTCTGGGCTACCCGCGCATACCGGGAGTTTTTTCCTGTGCCCAGACAGAAGGGTGGAAAGCCGTGACAGGAGCCGTGCACAGGAAGGGTTCTAAAATATTCCTGCAACTCATGCACTGCGGACGCATTGCTCATCGCCTCAACATGCCGGAGGGCGCGCGCATCATCGCACCGTCGGCAGTCGCAGCTTCCGGTGAAATGTATACGGACAATGAAGGCATGCAATCCTATCCTGTTCCAGGGGAAATGAGCGAAGAGGATATCAGGGCAACCATAGAAGAGTATGCCCAGGCTTCACGGAGCGCCTTTATCGTGGGTTTTGACGGTGTCGAGCTGCACGGTGCGAACGGCTACCTGATCGAACAGTTCATTCGCCCCAATACCAACCTGCGCACCGACGGTTACGGCGGTACGATAGAGAACCGTGCGCGCTTCATGCTGGAAGTTGTCGAAGCTGTTGCCGGCGCCATCGGCAGGGAAAGGGTCGGTATCCGGCTGTCACCGTTCGGCGTGTTCAACGATATGCCGCTTTACGATGCGATGGAGGAGGAGTACGCCTATCTTGCCCAAGAGCTCAACAAGACAGGACTCGCCTACATTCATCTTGTCGATCACTCCTCGATGGGCGCCCCGGTAGTGCCCGATTCCATCAAGGAGACATTCCGCAGGGAGTTCAAGGGTACATTGATTCTCTCCGGAGGTTACGATGCAGAACAAGCCGAAAGCGATCTCGCGGCAGGCAAGTGCGACCTCATAGCGGTCGGGCGCCCTTTCCTCGCCAATCCCGACCTTGTGGAGCGGTGGAAAACCGGCGCACCTCTGAACGAACCGGACATGAGCACCGCGTATTCCCCCGGCCCGAAAGGTTATATCGACTACCCGACGTTGGAGGGGTAGGGGAGAATCCTATGAAACTTCTCGCAATAGTAGGCAGTCCCCGCAAGGGCAAGGCAACCGACAAGCTCGTTGACAAGGCTGTAGAGGGCTGTCTCTCGGTAGCCCCCGACACGAAGGTGGTCAAGATCAACCTGGGCGAGCACAATATTCAGTTTTGCAGGAACTGTCTTGTCTGCCGGGAAAGCAAGACAAGCGGGCCGGTTGCCGAGTGTTCAATTCATGATGATATGGACGCTATCAAACAGGAAGTGCTCGACTCTGACCTGTTGATTTTCGGTTCCCCGGTGCATATGGGCTATGCGACAGCGCTCATGATGGCATTTCTCGAAAGAATATGCTGGACCTTCGCAAAGCCTGAAAAGAACATCCTGACAATCAAGGGTTGCCCGGTCCCGAGGTCGGACAAGAAACGGAATGCACTTATCATCGTCACATCTGGCATTGTGCCGCCACTTTATAAAAGAACCTGCAACTGGGCAACCGAACAGATAAAAGGGGTTATTCACGACTCATTGAACGCGAATGTGGTGGGCGAGTTATATGCCGGAGATATCGAGCATAGAGGAGTCGAGAGTTATTTCGTCAAAGCGTTCAGGCTTGGCAAGAAGCTTGCGTAGGGGGGGAGGCTGTAAGTTGCACTCGTGCTTGGGTGAAAGTGAATTATTCCAGTATCTTTCTTCGAAGAAGAAATACTTGAAAAGAGTCCTTTTATTGCACATGCTGTTAAAGAAAAATACCTTGAAGCAAAAGAGAAAATATTATGGAAACATTGAAGCAGGAAGCAATAAAAGTCATCTCGGCATTGCCGGAAGATGTTGATATGGAAGAGATTATGTATAAGCTCTACGTAATTGACAAGGTTCGAAAAGGAGAAAAGGCTATTGAGGAAGGAAAAAAAATCTCAATTGAGGAGCTGAAAAAAGAGGTTGCATCTTGGTAGTCTGGTCAGTTCCTGCAAGGGATGATTTGAAGAGAATCCATGATTATATAGCTTTGGATTCAAAATACTATGCCCGCCGAGTAATCGATGCCCTCATCGAAAAAGCAGAGTTGCTATTGGAATTCCCTGAAATGGGGAGAAAAGTTCCTGAGATAGGTGATGCTAAAATCAGGGAAATCCCCATTTATTCTTATCGGCTGATTTATAAATACAGTACGCACGGTATTGAAGTGCTGACTGTAGTGCACAGTAAACAGATTTTTGCGGATGTGTAGAGGAGCAATATTGTTGATTATGATTTGTAAGTTTTTGCTTTTTTATATGTTTTAATGTTTGCATGAGCTCAAAATAGAGTATTGTTATATGAATGATAAAAATAAAGAGTTTGAATTTGTGTTTCTTCCTGGTAGGCCGGAAGAAAAAAAGTTTTTATCGGTTGATGAATTAAGAGGATGGAGGGAAAAAGAAAGAGAATACTGGAAATGGTTGGATAAAGTTCCCCGGGATGCGGTTTCTTCTGTTCAAGCAATAAGAAATAAAACTGGTAAGCTTTTCAAACCCATAGATTCATTGCTTAATAAAGATAAAGAGCAGATCATGTCATATGTGGATCAAATGCAAGGTGAGGTTAATACGTTTTTATATCACAATCGCATGATCTATTCCTCTTCTCCTGAAGCAAAGTTCCTTGATGGGTTGGATAAGAAAAAGGCTGCACATGCAGCTTCTGCATTGTTAGGAAACCAGCCTGAACCACATTCTGATGGAAGTTTTGAGGGTGCGTTTTTGGCTTACGCTTTTATGTATGGTTATGTGAAGAGAGATGATGCCGAGTCTTTATCAGTCAGAAAACATCTTGAAGAGTGGCAGATTTTGCTTGATACAAGCAAGAATGATTTTACTGCTCAAAAATCAGAGGTCAGCAAGTTGCTGCAAAGGTATTCTAATTATTTTGAAAAGCAGGAACGGGAATCATTAAAGTTAAGAAAAGAACGGAAAATAGAATTTGATAATTTAATTGCCAGTTCAAAATCTGAATTGGGGAATATCGAGAAAACTTATAATGATAAGCTGGCGTTACAGTCTTCTGTAAAATATTGGGAGGAGAAAGGTGTGCAACATAAAAAACTATCTGTGCTATTTTCTTTTCTATCTTCAATGTTGGCTGTTATTATTGCAGTTCTATTGTATGCGGAAATAAGAGGTGTTGTAGGGTTAGAACAAAGACTTGTAGATTTACCGGTGTGGAAGATTTCAATGGTTATTTTGACAGCTGTGATAGGTGTTTGGGCACTTAGAATTTTTGTTAGGTTGCTATTGAGTAATTTACATTTGATGACCGACGCTCAAGAAAGGCGTACCATGTTAATGACTTATTTGGCTTTGCTGCGTGAAGGACATGGGCCAACAGAGGAGCAAAAAGAATTGATTTTACAAACGTTATTCAGGCCTTCTGCTACTGGCATCGTCAAAGATGATGGAATACCGTCAGTTATGGCAAAGTGGGTAAATACAATAACAAACTAATTTGTTATTTGCTTGTCAGAGACTAAAGAAACCTAGGGTGATACATATGCATTGAGTCTATTTGAAAATGAATGAAATGAGTATAGTATAGATATGGATGCAGGATACACGTCGTTCGGAATTTGTTAAAGAATGGAAGGAGCATTCATCACCGGTGAAAACGAGCGGCAGAAAAAAGGATTTGTGGATTTTTTTGCCAGCATAGCCGAGAGCGATGACAAATTGATAAAATTGTGTTGGCTGACACAATCAATTAAAAAAAATAAATTAGATAATGAAATCGAATTTAGCACTTGTATTATACTACACCAAAGCAAATAAATATAGCTTCAACGCACTTGTTGGGGCTATAGAAACAAAAAAATATTTCGAAAATTTAAGCATATATTTTTATGGCAAAGAGGAAGAATTGTTTAATGAGTTGGGTCGAATTTGTCAAAAGCATGATAAAACCATGCTGGGAATATCTTTTTTTACAACACAACTTTGGGATACGTATAATTATGTAAGAAAGATACGTGATAACCATTGTGATCGACTATTATTGGTTGCTGGAGGTCCACATCCTACAGGCGATCCAAAAGGGACACTTAAAATTGGATTTGATATTGTCGTGAAGGGCGAAGGAGAAGAGACTCTATTAGAGATCCTTGAAAAAATTGACCGTGATGAAGATTTGTCAAATATTAAAGGTTTAGCCTTTATAGATGAAAAAGGAGAATATCATGAAAATCCACGTAGATCATGGATAGATTTGGATAAATACCCTCCTTTTTCGGTTAAGCATGAGAAGTTTGGAAATATTGAAATTACAAGAGGTTGTCCTTACGCATGCTATTTTTGCCAAACGCCGCAAATTTTAGGTGGGCGTCCAAGACATAGAAGTATAGAAAAAATTTCTGAATATGTTTATATATTAAAAGAAAGAAATTTGACTGATATTAGATTTATTACATCTAATGCCTTCTCTTATGGTTCAATCGATGGAAAAAAAGTAGATATATCATGTTTAGAAGAGCTTTTGAAAAGTGTAAAGAAAATAATTCTTCCAAAAGGGAGAATATTTCTTGGGTCTTTCCCTTCTGAGGTGAGACCCGATCATGTCATTCCCGAAACAGTTGAATTAATAAAAAAATATGCACATAATGATAATCTTATTATTGGAGCTCAATCAGGTAGTCAGAAAATATTAGATATATGTCATAGAAATCACACTGTTAATGATGTTTATAATAGTGTTCAATTAACTCTAAAGGCAGGTTTAAAGGCAAACGTTGATTTTATATTTGGACTTCCTAACGAAACTGATAAAGATATTAAAGATACGATTATAGTAATGTCAGATTTAGTGAAAATGGGCGCTAGAGTACACACGCATACTTTTATTCCTTTGCCGCATACTCCTTTTTCAAAGTATCCACCCGGACACTTAAGCAAAGATTTAAGAAAACTGATAGATGATTTAACAGCAAAGGGAATTGCCTATGGTGATTGGAAAGCTCAAGAGAATATTGCTAAAAAAATAGCAAAATATTTTCGTACCGGAGAACTTAAAGTATAAAGATGGTAATGTTTAGAAAATTATGGAGAAAACACAGCCAATCTTTTATTGTAATGCTTGGCGCAAGCATCTGGGCGATTATTATATTAATTGCTATTTATCTATACTTCAAAAAAGAGATGGAAACCTCAACATTCCTTCAATTACTAGTTGCCTTTTTTTTGGCTGTTATGCCCTTATACTTTATCCTCTTAGAAAAAAATACTCAATTACTTCTAATAGGCCTCACATCAAAATACCTCATCGAAAAGAATGGGTCGAATCTTGATGATTTATTAGGCATCTTAATTGCTAGAAGATGGAAGGTTTTAAAACGTGACCCCATTGAAGAATTTTTTGGATTACTTAAAAGGCTATGCCGCGAAGGAAATTACGAAGTAAAAAGAAGAATAGCCGAGTCTCTACCTGCGCTTTTTAAAATTGATTTAAGTGAAAGTAAAGAGATAGTCGAACTTCTTAGATGTGACTGGGATGAAGAAAGATGGAAAGGGGATAATAGAAGAAGAGTAATCGAGTCTCTTCCACTCATAATGAGAAAAGAAAAAAAATTTACAAAAAGTACTCTACAGATAATTGAGAGAGATGAAATTTACACACTGATAGCTATTGTTGAAGTGATAGATAATTGGAAAGAGAAAATTAGTAAGAAAGGAGGTGATAAACTTTTCAAAAACCTACTGAGAGAAATTAATGAGCATGGGTACTCTAAGATGGAAATAAAATCCATTAATGATTTGTGGGAATTCTTGAATCTTTCTCATCGTCACCCAGATCAAGCATATGAGAAAATAGAATCATTAAAATTAACATCAAATACATATTTACAGATAGGCTTGGTTAGAAATTTGAAATACTTGTGTAAAGGATATCCAAAATGCAAAAGTAAACCTTTGTGTAAAGGAAATCCAAAAAGAATACTACATCAAATACCATTTTTCTTGCAGGAAGATAATGACAAGAATGTTCGACGCCCAATCGCTAGAGAAGAAATGTTAGAGTGCCTTTTAGTTTTACTACGTTTTCACAGCTACAAACCAGAAGTCGAAAAAATTATATGGCTACTAATGAAGGATAAAGACGATATTATTCGACTAAGCACATTTGATAGGATAGAAAATATTTTGGAAGCTGACCGGGATCTTGGCTCAGAAATTCTAAAACATGTAATCAAAGCTAATCATAATCCTAAACTTGTCGATAGAGCTAAGTTCTTAAAAGAGCGTTTGGCTCAAAATGTTATCGAATAGCATTTTTTGAGTTGGGCGGCGCTATAAAAGAATCGAGAGTTTCATTCTGCAATAGTACTTGTATAGAGTAGTTAAGTTATTTGGGATACTTCAGCAGTTATATGCAGAAAACCGATTAGACTCCGAGTTTTATACGACCTATAGGTCATATGGGAACCATAAGACCTATAGTTATCGGAAACAAAGGGTTATTTCGTGTTCTCTCTCCTTGCTTGCAGACGGGCTCGGGTCATTCGTTCACGTAATCCACCATCTTTGAGAAAATCTTGTTCCATTCTCTCTATCTGCCGGTCAAGCAGATAGTTTGTTTGATGTATCAGACAGATTGCGATATTGGCAACGACCTTGGCAGGCCGGGTTTCGACAAACTCGCGGTATGTCTCAAAGGATGCTCCATTGCGGCTTCCAAGTTTTCTGACATAGAGAGCTTCTCTTGAATTCTTTTCCCAAATGGCATGATCTCTTGCTCTCAGGAAATCAAGATAATCCTGCAACAACTCCTCCAAACTTGCTCTGGCAACACCGGTCAGTTTGATTTCCATTTCCTTTGATGTTCCTGATGCCTGGCAGCCTTCCACAATATTCTGTTTTCCCGAGCGCGCAGCTTGCACCATCTGATCGATTGTGCGGTCTCCTCTGGTGAGAAATCGTTTGCAAAAGCGATAGGTGATATCATAGACAATTTCCGCTTTCTGGTAAGAGAGCAGTTTGCGGTAGTTTCCGTGCGGTTGGATGATCTTTGTCATAGAAAGAAATCTCATGGGTCTTAGGGACGTATAGGAAAAAGATAAAGAAATGATGTAAAAAAGAAGAGATTCAGTTCTTTATTACAATCCGTTTGTAATACCCTCTGTCAATCTTTTCCGTTCCGGGCAGCAGGCGCCATTCTTTGACGCGGATGATTGCGAAGGGGGTTTTGAGTCGGCCGATTTCACGAGAGAGCTTCTCCTTGATCTCGCTGTCAGCAGGAGCTGGTTCTGTCGTTTCGATGAATGCCGATGGCCTGAGGCCGTATTCGGGATCGGGTGTCGGGACGACAACTGCTCTGAGGACTCCCGTGAGCGAGCAGAGGGCTCGTTCGACCTCCTCCGGATGGATGTTCTCGCCTCCGGAAATAAACATGTTGTCCTTTCTGCCGGTAACCCGCAGTTCTCCTTCGGGCGAAAGCACTCCTGTGTCCCCGGTATGGAACCAGCCGTCAGCGTCGGTTTCGAGGAGCGGCCCTTTGTCCGAGAGGTAGCCCTGGAAAAGGCAGGGGCCTTTCACGAGAATCTCATCTCCAGGTCCGATCAGGAGTTCACGGTAAGGGAGCACATTTCCTGCGGTAATGGTGTTGACCGGGTCGGATGTCGTGGTGATCTGCGAGCTCATCTCCGTTGATCCGTAGGTCAGGTAGATAGGAAGTCCGGCTTTCGATGCCTGTTTGAGCAAAGCGGGTTCAACGGCACTTCCCCCCAGCAGAATTGCTTTGAGGCCCTGGAGTTTTTTCAGGGTTTCTGTGTTTTGCAGCATCCGGTAAAGCTGGGTAGTGACCAGAGAGAGATGCGAAAGATGAAACCGGTCCAGCGCATCATTGACCGAAATGCCGGGTCCGGTGACGGCAAGCGTGCCTCCTCCAAGCAGAGAGCGGAAGAGCATCGCGTACCCCCCGATGTGGAACAGGGGCAATGAGAGCAGCCAAGAGTCGCCGGGTTGGAAAGGAATGTTTTCGTTCGAGCCGAGGGCGCTGTGATAGTGGTTGCCGAACGAGTGCAGCGCGGCTTTGGGAGTCCCCGAACTCGACGATGTATGGATGATCGTTATAGGAGTGTTGAATTGTTGAATTGTTGAACTGTTGAACTGTTTTGAACGCTCTTTCGCTGAAGAGCTTTCGTCGATAACTGTTTCGG
>JAKSDB010000146.1 GCA_022360415.1 Chlorobiales bacterium | reverse complement strand
CAGGTGCCCCAATTTATCGTCCGACAAAAGTAATGGATCGCCTCCCGTTATAAGTACATCACGAATTTCAGGGTGTTCGGCAATCCAGGCCAGCCCTTCATCCACATCCATACGCAGTTGTAAATCCTGATCGACAACAAGTTCCTTACGAAAGCAATGCCGACACTAAATTGCACACGTTTCAACAACAGTAAAAGCAATGCGGTCATGATATTGGCGGGCAATACTATCTGGCCGGACTTCCTCGGTTGACCTGTTTTCTTTCCAAACCAGATAATTATCCATTCCAAATTCATTGACCTGTTCCTGCATTGATGGAATTACCTGTTTACGAATTGGACAGTTGGGATCGTCTTTGTCCATCAATGATGCAAAATAGGGAGATACCCCCCATTTAGTTTTTAATGTTTCAATAGCGCGTTTTTCGTCGTCAGATAAATTGATGTACTTTTCAAGCCTATCAAGTGAATTCACTTGATTTTGCATTTGTTTTAACCATTCTTCCGGCATTTTTTCTCCTGTACTATTTTGATTATTTCAACAATATAGCCACATAGGAGGCATAACTCTCAATAAGTTTTATTATTCCCCGATTTTCAAGAAACGGTAATAAGTCTCTCTCGATATCTTCAGGGTATTGTATATCTCCGAGATGGCTGATACTGAAGTTCTTGCAAGGCTTGGTTTTATGGTTGCCAGAGACCGGTGTTGGGGTAAAACGCTTGCCAGGCGAACCAGAACGACATGACTGATGGAATCTGTCGGCCTTCAGGGCCGGTCACCTGTGCGTGTTTTTTCTCGGCGTCGTAACGCACGACGATTTTCGTGTTTCCGACACTGTCTTCGATGGCTTTGCCCGATGGCAAAAGAACTACATGTAACAGTTAGCTCTCTTATATCATTCATGGCAGCGCCCATGCTTCCCCACTGTCATTACTAATTCAGGCGCCAGTTTCAGGAGGAGTAACAGGTGGTCGAAACTCAACCCGTAACGGGTTAAATTTGTACATTGCAGGTATAAACAACCAAATAAGGTATGGTATTCCATGAAAGCCGATATACGCTGGAAACAACGTTTCGAAAATTTTGACTGTGCGTTCAAACTGTTACAAGCAGCAATGCAGGAGCGCTCACTTGACGAATATTCCGATCTTGAACAAGAAGGGCTGGTTCAGCGTTTTGAATTTTCATTTGAACTGGCCTGGAAAACCATGAAGGATTATCTTGAAGACAGTGGGATACAGATAAATCCTGTGACGCCAAAAGCGGTTATCAAAGAAGCATTTGCGGCAAAAATTATTGAGGACGGTCAGGAATGGATCGATATGATGCTTGACAGAAATGTGCTTGCACATACCTATGATCAGAAGAAATTCAGAATGGCTCTTACATCTGTCAAGAAAACATACCTCCCTGAACTCGAAAAGTTACAATGTGCTTGCACATACCTATGAGCAGAAGAAATTCAGAATGGCTCTTACATCTGTCAAGAAAACATACCTCCCTGAACTCGAAAAGTTACATCAATGGCTTCATCAAAAATATCAGGAGTCCCGAGCAAAACAGGCTTGACTGAAGCAGAGCTTGGTACTATCTGCTCTGTGTTCAGGGCAACACCGGCGATAACCAGGGTCATTCTTTTTGGCTCACGCGCCAAAGGAACGGCTAAACATTATTCTGATATCGATCTTGCTATTGAAGGGCCCCTTAGCGAGCGACAGGTAGCCGAAGTTGCCATGAAGCTTGACGAACTTCCCCTGCCGTACAAATTTGATGTTAAGTCACTTACCTCGATCCGGCATCTTCCTTTGAAAGAGCACATTGATCGTGTAGGCATTACCATTTATAGGAAAGCCGGTGACTCAACCCCTGCTTTGGTGTGAAATAAGGTTAATGTAAGATGATATGTGTTGAAGCAAGAGGTATAGACGGTATTATCGGAAGCCAATGTGTTACTGAGCCCTGATTGTGCCTGACAGGCGCACAATCACCGGATAACCGTCGATCCTGTCCGGGATTCGCGCCCTGGTTTCGGGATTGGGTTTTGCCAGGCCAACGATAATAGCTGCACTACCCTCTTCGCCCTTCCCGATACCCACGGATACTACATCAGGAAGGGTGAGCAGTTCAGCTTCATGTAAACGTTTTACTTCTTTGATCGATTCCATGGACGCTTCGATTTATTTATTCCGCGCTTCAATTGCTTCGTTGATCCCGGCCCCTGCCGGGATCGAAATCGGCAAACCTCACAATGAGACCCCCAGTGCTGCAAAGACGTTTTGAATCCTGTTTATAACGGTCGTTTGATCGCTGCCGGCAAACAGCAGGCCGATTAAACGGTTTTCTTCATTCAATACCGCTGAACCGCTGTCGCCACCCTGACTCATGGCTCCTGCCAGTAACTGGTCGCT
>JAKSDB010000026.1 GCA_022360415.1 Chlorobiales bacterium | reverse complement strand
GAACCATTCAGCCTCCGAATACAGCTCATTGGTAATATTGCGGCAGGTGAACGAGCTTGTCAGATAGTCAGTAAGTTTAAACTTGACGCCTGCATCGACAACTATGAAATCACCCGGATAACCATATCCGTCCGGACGGGTGTAGAAGTTGACTGCCTTGTATTTACTGACATAACGACCTGAAGTGTTCAGGGTCAGCCATTTGGTCGGGTCCCATATCAGGCTTGCTGAAGCGGTATGTTCGGGTCGCATTGGAAGCCATTCAGGTTCAGGATTGTTATCGATAGAGGCGCCAGTGACTTCGTAATCAACGATCTTGGCGTTCATGTATGCGTAGCCAAGGTTCAGCGATAGCTGGTCAACAGGTTTCATGTTGAGGCTGGTCTCGATGCCCCAAATCCTGGCTTTCCGGAAGTTTTCAAATACAAAATAGGGGCCTAAATCGCCGGGTTCGAAAACAGATTCGATCAGGTTGTCATAGTTGTTGAGGTATGCTGCAATATCGAACGAGACGCGGTCGGAAAAGACCTTGTATATGCCGATTTCATACGCGGTCATGGTTTCCTTGTCGAGTGCGGGGTTGGGATTGCCCATAAACAAGCCGGCGTCACGCACAAAGCGCTCGGAAAGCGTCGGCGCACGGAAACTTTTTCCCCAGGATGCCCGGAAGCTCATATCGTCGCTTGCCTTGTAGTTCAGGGCGATACGGGGGCTGATTGCATCAACTGACGGGTTTTCGATTTCAGCGTCTGCATCCGGCGTTCCAAACGTTGAATAATCAGTGTAGTTGACTTCGTCTGCGTCAATGCCGCTCCAGTCGTAGCGAACGGAGAGCAGCGCCGTGAGACGGTCGGTCATTCTGAACTCATCCTGCAGGAATAAAGCGAAGTTTTTTTCCTGTATATCGTTGAGGTCGCTATCGGAAAGCGGATGTTCCGACGGTATTTCTGCCGTGTATTGTGTCGATTTGACATCGACGATGTTGCCGTCAACGCCGAACAACAGGCGGTGGTGGTCGCTTGCCCTGTAATCGAGTTTGATGCCTGCGCCATAGCGGTTGGCTCTGTCGTCATTGAATTCACCGGGCAGCCTGTCTTTTGTTTTTAATGTCAAAGAAGGATTATTCGGGGGGAAAGGAAAAAATGATAATTCGGGAGGTCCTGGATATGTTTGAGTTACACCGGTATTGTTGTAGTTGATGCGGCTTGAGTTGTAGGTGTAGTAGAACCTGGTGTCGAGACTGAAATCGTCACTGAGAAGGTTTACATAATTCAGGCCAACCAGTGCATTTTTCCTGTCGATGGTGTCATCGGTAAACAGGGATTTATCAAAGGTTTCGTCAAAAGGTACGGGCGTGAAAGGAAAAAAAGGCAGCGTATAAGTGCCAAAAACTCTTCGTGTCGATGTATCAAAGCCGAGTTCTGGATAGGGGGTATATTTTCCCGCAGCAATACCGCCTACTGGTACAGCAAAAGGTTCCATTTCAAACGACCAGGTTGTCGGGTATCCTCCTTCAGTCCGGTTGTAATATGAGGACAGCTGGATGTATTGGTTGGAGTCGATGTCCAGGCGTGCCTTCAGCTTGACATCATCAAGTTTTGTCTGAGAGGTTTCTTTAAAGCCGTCGTCATCGGCATGTGAATAAAGCAAACTGTAATTCAGCTTGTCTGTTTTATCCCCGATGCCGACATAGGTGTTCCAGAACCAGGGAGTGTTGCCATCGTAGTACAGGCTGTTATCGTCGCCAGACGGATCACCGTAGAATCCTCCGCTTGCGCCTGCTTTCACTTCGAACTTGTCCGGCAGGCTGCCGAAGACGTTGATGACTCCGCCCATCGCTCCGGAACCATAAAGAGTCGCGGCGGCGCCTTTCATGACTTCGACCTTGTCGGCTGCGTTCATGTTCACGTTGGTCCAGACAACTTCACCTGTTGTCGGCGTGTTGATCGGAAAGCCGTCATAGAGGCCCTGAACGCGGGTACCGATCGCACCGCCCTGGAAGGTATTCGAGCCGCGGATCTGGATTGTTGACGTGCCGTAACCGGCGGAACGGTTGACCACAACTCCGGGGACATCGGCGACAACCTCGTCGAGTGTGGGATTCGGCTCTTCCTTGATTTTTTCATCAGAAACTACGGAAACCGTCACCGGTACCTCGAGCCGGTCCTGCTCATACAGGGCCGCGCCGACAACAATCTCGGATGCCATGACGGTTGTCTGGCCGAGCTGCGGGTTGACAGCCGTCGTCTGGCCGGGATTGATGGTAACCGTTTGAATGAATGGCGCATAGCCGATGGCGTTTACCTTGAGGCGGTAGGTTCCCGCCGGGATGTTCTGGATAGCGTAGTTCCCTTCGATATCGGATGCCGAGCCGAGGGTGGTGTTTTCAAGCATGGCTGAAGCCCCGATAACGGCTTCACCGTCCGTCTTGTCTGTGATTTTCCCTTTCAGGGCGCCGGGATCGGCTGCTTCTGCGGAAAAGGGAGTGACCAGGAAGACAAGCAGGAACGCGGAAAGGAGAAAACGTGCAAGGGGGAGCGACTGGTAGTGCTTTGTTTCCATGACGTTCTGTTGTTAAGTGTGTTGCTGAATTAAGAGCGGCAATAACTACTTGTAAAGCAGGAATATAGAAATAACCGCCAAACAGGAAATTATCAGAATTTCATGAAAACCGCAAAAAAATAACACGTTGTTTTTTTGCGGTTTTCATGCTTTCAGATGACCCCGAGCTCCCTGCCTATTGTGCTGAACTCTGTGACTACTTTGTCGAGGTGTTCTTTTTCGTGGGATGCCATGAAGCTTGTTCTGAGCGCTTCATGGCCGGGCATGACCCCCGGACGGATAAACGCGTTGACATAAACGCCTGCGTCGAACAGCTTTTTCCAGAATACCATGGTTTTCATCTGGTTGCCGATAATAACCGAAACAATAGCCGTGCGGGACGGCATGAGATTGAAACCTTCCGCGGCAAGGCCCTGGCGGACATAGTCCGTGTTTACGATCAGCCGTTCGATCAGCTCGGGCTCGTTTTTAAGGATTTCCAGCGAGGTCAGCACTGCGGCTACGCTTGCCGGTGTCGGAGATGCGCTGAAAATAAGGGATGAGGCATTGTGCTTGATGAAATCTATGACATCCCGCTCCCCTACGACATAGCCGCCAAGCGAGCCGAATGTTTTTGAAAACGTTCCCATCATCAGGTCAACCTGGTCGACAAGGTTGAATTCCGAAGGGGTGCCCCGTCCGTCCCGGCCGATAACACCGACAGCGTGTGCATCGTCAAGCAGCACTCTTGCTCCGTATTCTTTCGCAAGCTCGACAAGTCTGGGTAGTTCGACTATTTCGCCCGATACCGAGAATACACCGTCGGCAACGATGAGTATTCCCGCGTCGTCCGGGATAGTCTGCAACACTCTTTCCAGGTCTTCCATGGAGTTGTGAGAGAAGCGCAGGAACTTTGCGGATTGTCCGACAGCCATAATGGAGGCAGCTACAAGGCTTGCATGGTTGTCCTTGTCGCAGATGACATATTCTCCGCGCTGGACAATTGTAGGTATGATACCCTGTCCGGTCTGGTAGCCTGTACTGAAAAGCAGGCAGCGCTCTTTTTCAAAAAAAACGGCAAGTTTTTCTTCAAGCTCAAGGTGCAGGTCGACCGTTCCGGTCATGTAGCGTGAGCCGGAACAGCTTGTGCCGTATTTTTTAATGGCTTTGATCGACGCTTCCTTGACCCTTTCATCAGCAGTCAGCCCGAGGTAGTTGTTTGAGCCGGCCATGATAAGCTGTCTGCCGGCAAATGAAACAACGGGACCTTCCGTTTCTTCGATAGGATGAAAGAAAGGATATATGCCCAACGCCTTTACTTCGTCGGCAAGGGTAAAATCATAGCATTTCTTGAAAAGATCTTTTCGTTTATTCACAGGGCTGAATGAATATTTACCACTTCAGTGTGACGACTGCTGATGAGCCGAAATTTTTCTGTTCTTTCTTTGCAAGAACGAGGAAATCAGGGATTCCAAGGGAATATGAAACCTTCGCATAACAAGTTAAGAAATGAATGTATTAAAAATTTTGCTTTTTTTTGTAGCAGCAGCTTCTTTTTTGAGACCGGTATGGATTATGCAGGTATCCGGGAAAATGCGCTTGCAGGTTAAAGACGCCGAAGGCGATTATGGAGCATTTGCTGGAACGCTCGGTTTCGGGTACAAACAATACATTTGCGTGAAGAGATGAACATTCTTGTTACCGGGGCAACTGGATTTATCGGTACGGTCCTTGTTGATTATCTGAAAAAACGAAATGACAGGATCAGGATCCTGTTGCGCCCGGAAAGCGATTCAGGCAAGGCCTCGTCAATGCAGGTGGATATATGCAAGGCACGTTATGACGATCCGGATTCACTCCGGAGCGCCGTGCGGGGAACAGATATCATCATCCATCTTGCCGGTGTGACGAAGTCGGTTGACGCAAAGGGTTTCCATGACGGGAATGTTCTGCCGGTGAAAAAGCTGCTGGAGGCGGCTGGAGAGGTGAATCCCGGTCTGAAGCGTTTTGTACTGGTATCTTCACTTGCGGCAGCAGGCCCTGCGGGCGACCCCGGTACGGGGGTTCGGGAAGAGGAGGAGCCGCAGCCTGTCAGTATCTACGGCAGAAGCAAGCTTGAGGCCGAGAAGATATGTCAATCTTTTAAAGACGCACTGCCGATAACCATTGTCAGGCCCCCCGCGGTATACGGTCCGGGCGACAGGGACGTGCTTCAGTTTCTGCAATTACTGAAAAAAGGCCTGGTCCTTTCTGCGGGTGACGTCAGAACACAGCGCTTGAGCCTTGTTCATGTCGATGATCTTGTTCGGGGGATTGTCATGGCTTCCGAATCGCCGGCCGGAGTCGGCGAAACCTTTTTTATCACGTCACCGAAGGGGTACTCGTGGGACGAGCTTCTGGAAGCTGCCGTCAGGGAACTCGGGGTAAGGCATGTCAGGAAGATTTCGCTGCCGAAACCGCTGATGAATTTTTTGGGATACGTGGCGGGCCTGATTGGCAAGGTCAGCGGAAATACGGGCTTTCTGAACCCTGACAAGGTCAAGGAAATGGTACAGGATTACTGGGTCTGCTCGCCGGATAAAGCCGAACGGCAGCTCGGGTTCACCGCTTCGGTATCACTGGAACAGGGTATGCGTGATACGATACAGTGGTACAAGGAAAAAGGGTGGCTTTGAATAAATCTGAATAAAGTCAAAAGTAAAAAGTAAAAAAGGTAAGTCAACTCTGAATAAAGCGGCTTCTCCTCTTCAATTTTGACTTCTGACCTTTTACTTTTGACTTAACAACTGTTGCATCAGCCGCAGGAGAAGGTGCTTTTCGTCCGGATAGGCCTCAAGCCCTTTCAGGGCGGCATCGGTCTGCTGCAGCGCGAGTATCGCGCGTTCGGTTTCCTGCAGGGAAAACCTTGTGGCATACTGCAGGTAGTTCTTCGCGAAATACTCCTGTTTGCCGTACATGCCCAGCAGTTTTGCTGTTTCGGCAAGCGGAAGTCTGCGGGCTTCGGGTGAATGCAGTTTCCAGATCCTGATGTAGAAAGTCGTGAGGTAACGAACGATATTCATGAGCCCTTCTTTCTGTCCTTCTCTTTCCATGATCATCAGGGAGATGCCGCTGCACAGCCTGAGATTTTTTTTGGCAAGGTTTTTTTCAAGCTCGAAAACATTGTACTGCTTCG
>JAKSDB010000127.1 GCA_022360415.1 Chlorobiales bacterium | reverse complement strand
TGCTCGAAGCCCAACGCGAAGAACATCCGTCGCAGGTTTCCTGTTTCCACTGGGATATTGGGGCAGGGAACCAGGAGCAGCAGTACGGAGCAGTCGCGGCGGGAGTGCTCAGGCTGATTGATGAGGGGTACGAGGCGTTTGGCAAGCAGGAAGGTGCTTGGAGGAAAGCGCGTTACGGGGACATCGCCATTCTTGCCCGTACCAACCTGCATGTGAGGAAGATCGCGGCGGTTCTGAAAAAAAACGGCATTCCGGCGGAGACCGTCCAGCCCGGTCTGCTCTCTTCCCCGGAAGCCGTGTTTGTCACTGCCGCGCTTCGTCGTCTGGCAAACCCGGCCGACACGCTTGCAACTGCGGAGCTTTATTCGCTGGCGACCAGCAGCGAACCCGAGACCTGGCTGCAGGATCGGCTGGATTATCTGAATGCCGGTGGCGATCCGGATACATGGCTCGAGGAAGGAGACGATGCTCATCCTGTTCTCCGGCAGATTGCCGGACTGCGGGACGAGACACTCCGGCTGTCACCTTCGGCGGCGCTCCGTTCTCTTGTCACTTCAACGGAGGCAGCTCGGCACATCCTGGCATGGTGCCGTGACGGGGATGAGGCGAGAACGCGACTGATGAACGTACAGGCCCTCATCGAGCTTGCCGGGGAATACGAGGAGGAGTGCGGAACAAAGGGCATTTCACCAACCCTTCAGGGATTGGCTCACTGGTATTCGAAACGTGCCGAAGAGGAAGACGATCTCTTTCCCGAACCGCCGGTCAATGCGGTCAGGGTGCTGACCTTTCACAAGTCGAAAGGGCTTGAATGGCCTGTTGTCGTCCTGCTCGATCTCGAAAAAGCGGCTGATGCCGACATCGATTTGCCCGTAGCCGACAGCAAGCAGGGAATCGATGCGTCCGATCCGCTCAGGGGCCGCCATATACGTTTCTGGCCCGCACCGTTCGGTAGCAGCAACCCGTTTGCGGGCCTTGAAAAGGTTATGCGGAGCAAGGTTGTCAGCGATGCTATGGCACTGGCGGCTGACGAGTCGGCACGGCTGCTCTATGTAGCGATGACCAGGGCAAGGGACTGCCTTGTTCTGGGCACATCGTCGAAACATTCTTCGTTCCCGTGGCTGGAGCAGACCGGGGCAGACTGCCTTGTGAAGGGAGACGGGGAAAACGTTCTTCTGCCCGACGGCACCAGCCTGCGCCGTGTCCGCTGGGAACTCGATGAGACGTCGCTTCCGGAACGCAGGAAGAGAGAAAGGGCACAGCTCTTCTGGTATCCCCCGGAGGAGTCTTCCCCGGAGCACCTGCCTGAACAGGTGTCGCCGTCCCTCGAAAAGGCTGAGCTGGATGCGTTGGTCGCGGAGATGGTTCCCTACGCCGGGGAGCTGGAGCTGCGCGGCAGAAGAGAGCCGGTGGAAACCGGTATAGCGGTGCATGCTGTTCTGGCTTTCGGGCTCACGCAGAAACCGGGTGCCTGTGATGCAGCGGCGGTCGAGAGGATCCTCAGGGGTTATGCGATGCCGGATTTGTGCGGCCCGGAAGCATTTGCGCAGCAGCTCGGATCATTTCGCCGCAAACTGCAGGAGCGCTGGCCTGACAAAAGGCTTACTGTTGAAACGCCGGTGGAGCAGCTTCTGCCCGGAGGGCAGGTGCTCAAAGGGCAGATCGACCTGCTTCTGGATACCGGAAACGGATGGGTTATCATCGATCACAAGATTACAGAAACCGCTCCCGACGGGCTGGAGGCGAAAGCGATGGAATACACGGGCCAGCTCTTTGCCTACAGGAATGCGCTGGAAGAGGTGACCAACAGACCGGTCGAGAGCTGCTGGATCAATTTCTTCGCGGCAGGAACGCTTGTCCGCCTCGATGACCGGCGCAGCTCCTGATCAGAGGAGCACTGCCGTAAGGTCGCGCTGCGCCTTTCTTCATTTCTGACAGCAAGAAGAGAGCATCAAAAGCGTCACTATAGAGAGAGAGTTTTTGTTTCCAACCATATCTGTTATCTGATACCATGAAAAAGCTTTTGATGCTGTTCGTTGTCAGCACGTTCGCCATGTTGACCGCTCACGGTCTCTATGCAAAGACCTCCTCCACAACCAAGCCTGCCGACGGAAAGGTGCTTGCAGGGGACACGTCCCTTCGAAAGACGATGGACGACTATGCCCGCCAGTACCCGAACCTCAGGCTGATCGACGACAAATGTCCCCACGACTACAAACTGGTACAGCTTGCACTTCTGCTCGATACGAGCAACAGCATGGACGGACTGATAGGGCAGGCGAAAAGCCAGTTATGGCGCATCGTCAACGAACTTGCCCGGGCGCATAAAGAGGGAAAAGACATACTGCTTGAAGTCGCCCTCTATGAATACGGGAACAACGATCTTTCACCGATGTCGGGGTATATCCGGCAGGTGACGCCTTTTACCCGGGATCTCGACCGGATTTCCGAGGCGCTGTTTACTCTCGACACCAACGGCGGTTCCGAGTATTGCGGACACGTGATCGGCAGCAGCCTGAACCGGCTGCGCTGGAACACTTCAGGTGAAGGATTGAAAATGATCTTCATCGCGGGCAATGAGCCCTTCAGCCAGGGATCGGTCAATTACGAGGCTGCCTGCCGCTGGGCTGCGGAAAGGGATATCGTGGTCAACACCATCTACTGCGGCGACTACCGGACAGGTATCGCGACCTATTGGCAGCACGGGGCGATGCTGGGCGGGGGAAGTTATTTCTCCATCGACAGCGATCGGGTGCTGAAAGGCATTTCAACGCCCTATGACGATGACCTTATCATGCTGAACGACAGGATCAACAAGACCTATGTGCCTTACGGCAAACAGGGGCAGGAAAACCTGGCAAGGCAGGCGGAGCAGGACGTGAACGCAGCGAAGCAGTCCGCTGCGGTTTCGGCGGGCAGGGTAACAACCAAAGGATCGAAGCTCTACAAGGCATCGGACTGGGACCTTGTCGATGCGCTCGAAGATAAGCAGGTATCGGTGGACAAGCTGGAAAAGAAATATCTGCCTGAAGAGCTGCAAGAAATGACCGACGAAGAGCTGAACACATACGTCAAAAAGAAAAAGCGAGAAAGGGACGAGGTGAAACAGCAGATCGCCGAGCTGGGCAGAAAACGGGATGCCTATATCCTCAAGAAAGAAAAAGAAGCAGCAGGGGAGGAAACCCTTGGTTCAGCCGTACTCAAAACCCTTCGCACCCAGGCCCGGGCAAAGAACTTCACCTTCGAATGACGCGGATGAAGGGGTGAAGGAAGTATTCGGGTCGCGTAACAAGTTAATAGAGGTGCCCTTATGAACGTCCTCTGAATGAAAGATAAGATGAAGCAATTGATTACATCCTCCTGGCTGCTGGCGGTGCTGTGCGTTCTGTCGGTCGGGCTGATGTTGCTGCTGAATGTGATCGGCGAGCCGCTGACGATAAAAGACGCGAAGATCTGCCGGGGGATTGTCGATATCGAGCTGCCGTGGACGGTTGAGCGGGCGAAGTTCATTGTCGAGAAGTGGAGCGAAGCGGGCCTGATCGAAACCGCCCGTTTGCAGACCCGCCTGGATTTCATCTTTCTCTGCGTCTATCCTGCGGCGCTGAGCCTCGCCTGCAGGAAGCTTGCCGGAAGCAGGGAAGGACTCATGGCTGCTGCGGGGATTGCGCTTTCATGGGCAGTCCTTTTCTGCACTCCGCTCGACGCTTTCGAAAACATCATGATCCTGAACATGCTTTCCGGCAACTATGCTTGCCCCATTCCCATTCTTACCTCCATTGCCGCTACGCTCAAGTTCACCCTGATTGCGGCGTCTCTGCTGCTTTACATCCCTCTTATGCTGATTTTGAAAGCCTTTTCAAAGTCTCGTTCTGATTGAGAGAGCCAGGCAAATCATAGGTTTCAAGTCTATCCTCTGATG
>JAKSDB010000256.1 GCA_022360415.1 Chlorobiales bacterium | reverse complement strand
TGGGACGTCAAGTTTGACAATCCCGAATACTGGCCTCCGTTCGTTCCGGCAATCTACAGTATGGAACGGGACAGTTTCGTCGAATAATCCAACGTCAAGGTGAACATCATGAACGGGCATAAGATGCATCACATTTAAACTCAGAGGTTAAAAGACTGCGTAGCACTAAATCCATTCGAAAAAGCCTTTCTTTGTTGCGGTGTTCTTGATTGTTTTACTGGCTGCGCTTCACCACCACCACACAACAAATATCCCAAAGCATCACATGGATGGGAATACTCGTTTTTGCTTGGATATTCCGCAAACGCCTCAACACCTGATGTTTGCAGCTTCTTAAAATCCCACTTACCTTTTAGACCATTTATCAGCTTGGGACATCCGCGTTTACTGATTAATAGACCAGATCTGCCATCAATTAACCTTGTACACGGATCGGCTATAGCCTGCCTTCTCACTCTCCAATCATTTGTTGGTGCTGATCTTGTCGGAAAGTGATATGGCTTTGCACGAAGATATTCAACAATCTTGTTTTCAAACAATTCATCCCGCTTTTCTGATGCAGGATCTAAATACAAAACCTCGACTTCCATTCCCGGATATTTTTCATGTAAATGTTGGGCCAGTACACGCGCAAAGTTTTCAACGCCCATGTCTGCACCAATACATTCTGAATGTATAAGCCAATTTCCGCGCTCATGTCTTTGACCAATAACCGCAGCCGGCTGCAATGTACCACCACCAATATCAAGCCCCAAAAGCAAGGGCTGATCCTTTAAGATCGGAATATCTTGAACTTGCAAATCATGATTAAACTCAGGAACAACGGGTTTACCAATTTGAAAAAATCCATACTTGGCTTGCAACATAACCTGTATGTATTTCAAGTTCGATCCTATCAATTGCCTCGCGTAATACGCTGGGTCTAAGTTTGGCAAATTCTCCGCTTCTGGATTAACGCCCCAAAATTTATTGCATGCCTCTATAATTTCCGCTTGCTCGTAAATGTAATTGTAGTGGGGCTCGACACTCTCAAATCTGTTACCGGAAATTTCTTTAAGCTCAAGAACCGCAGGCGGTTGCCTAAACAATGTATTACTTAAATCTATTTCCCTGCCATCCGGTGTCACAAACTTTTGAGGCATGTTGTTATTTTCAAAACGATCATACCACCAACTATCCTCATCCGGCGCATTCGTATCAGCAATAACTTGCGGTGAAACACAGCCACCTTGTGCCATCGAAGGATATCGACCAATACGACCAATCAAGGCATCAATTACCGGCGCAACAACTTCCCTAGCTTCATTCACAAATGCACCTGTTAATTCAAGTGATAAAAGTTTTCGAATGTCGTTTACATTGTCCAGAGCCAAAAAAATAACCTCGCAATCAATACCATGGTAAGAGCCACGAGGAGGAAATTTTAAACGATATGTTATGGGGGCTGAATATATTGGTCTACCATGAGGGCCAGCCGGGAATATACCCTCAAAGGTTTTTATAGTAGTAGATTTAAGTTCTGGCCCTGTGTTTCGGATAACTGCATATCTTGATTTTTTATATCCGTCTTCTTGTATTTTTTGCAACTCTGCATGTGCGAGTATCCATGATGAGCACCCATGAGATTTTCCAGATCCAACTGGCCCCATGATACCAGCGGAGGAACTTCTTGATATGAGTGCTCTATACGCTGATGGACTATGTTGAAAATTAACATTTACAAGATCGCTCACTTACTGCGCTTCTCCGTAATTTGTCCCTGCTTTCTTGGCTGCTTTCTTAGCAGCATCTATTTTCTTTTGCGTTGCCTTTGCTCGACCTTTCAAAGTTTTCCTAATCGCAGATACTTTAATATCATCACCAAGCATTACACATTTAGTTTGGCTAGTGCAGTAATCCAAGTAATGAGTAAGTACCGTGTCGATAAACATTGCATCTTTTTTCTTTTGTTCTT
>JAKSDB010000201.1 GCA_022360415.1 Chlorobiales bacterium | reverse complement strand
GCCCTGGAGAGCCGATGGTACTGCGTAACAGCGGGAGAGTAGGTCGTCGCCGGTTTTTTACTACACAACACAAAAGCCCGTCTCACAAGGATGGGCTTTTGTGTTGTGTATCCTGCGGTTGGAGCAAGGGACGTAAAGGACGGAAAGGACCTAAGTGAACCTGTTATGGTTCCTGATGCTTCGCAATATGCGGGCAGACACGCGGGTCTGCCCCTACACCTCTTGCATATATTTCCTTGATTTCAGATTGTTTCAGCAATCTCGCTATCCAGCCGTCCGGCTATCGAACCTTTCTGATATATAGGAACAAACGGCATCTTTCTCCTGTTATAGAATAACGCTCCCGGGCAAACTGCTTTTTCGGAGCATTTATTGTTTGATGGAATACACACATCTTCCGAGAAGTCATTCCAAGGAGGTTGCATGAACACCCGTGTTTCCGATTATCCCGCTGTTGTGTTTGCTTCACAGGAACCGCCATGCCTCTCATTGTACCAGAAAACACATCGTCACCATCCTGAAAACCAGCAGGATCCCATACGGTTTCGAAATCTTGTCAGGAAACTGGAGGAGTCACTTGCAAAGAAGTACCCAAAACGCGAGATTGGTCCTCTCATGAAGCCTTTTTATGAGCTTGCCGATGATCACCGTTTCTGGAATCATACGCTTGACGGGCTGGCTGTGCTTGGGGCTCCAGGAGTTTTCAGAGTTTACCGATTACAGGAGCCTGTGAAGGATTTTGCGGTTGTATCGGACAGTTTTTATACCAAACCCCTGGTTCGAGTCTTTCAGGCATATGAGCGTTATCAGGTCCTCAGTCTTACACGGGGCAGGGTCAGACTCTATGAAGGTACAAAAGATTCCCTTGACGAGGTTGCTCTTGCCGATGGGATTCCTCGTACAATGACCGAAGCCCTGGGTGAACAGATTACAGCACCGCACCAGACAGTTGCGTCTTATGGTAAAGGAGCTAAAGGTCCGGCCATGCATCATGGGCACGGTGCAAGGAAAGACGAGGCCGAAGTCGATGCCGAACGTTTTTTCCGGATCATCGACAAGGGAATTCTGGAGCATCATTCGCAAACTTCGGGCTTGTCTCTGCTTCTTGTTGCCTTGCCGGAAAACCAGGGCCTGTTCCGCCAGATCAGTCAAAATCCTTATCTGATAAAGGAGGGGATCGATATGAACCCCGATGCATTGGAAAACGGCAGGGTGCACGAAAAGGCCTGGGAAGTGTTTGAGCCGCAAAGTCGTGAGCGGTTAAATGCCTTGATTGACGAGTACGGCCACGCTTTCGCCAAAGGTCTTGGTTCAGGCGATCTTGATGAAGTTGCCAGGGCAGCCGTATCCGGCAAGGTCGCAACGTTGTTTATCGACAATGATTTTCAAGTGCCCGGCCGTTTGGACAGGGCAACCGGTGAAGTCACTCCGGATGATATCGAGAACCCGGAAATCGATGACCTGCTGGATGACATCGGAGAAGTCGTGCTACAAAAAGGCGGGAGTGTTCATGTTGTTCATGCCGACCGGATGCCTTCCAAGACCGGTGTTGCTGCAGTTTTCCGGTT
>JAKSDB010000010.1 GCA_022360415.1 Chlorobiales bacterium | reverse complement strand
GGACATGAAAGGGTCCTGAATGCCGTATGCGCCGGCCTTGTCGAAAGGTTTTTGCGTCTCTATGTAGTGCAGGATCTGTCTATCGGTCATGGGGGAAAACTCAACACGGGTTGTTACGCAATCTTTGCAAGAGAGCGGTTCACGGAGCAGAGCAAAACCGGTCATGACCTCATGGGTGTTTCCTTGAAGCCTGGCAAGCATTTCACAGGCTTCATCATATGTCGAGGGTTTTCCGAGAGGCGTGTTTTCGCAAACCACAGTGGTGTCGGCACCGAGTATTACGGTATTCTCGTTGCGTGCCGGAGCTGCTGGTGTGGCCGCGCGTGCTTTCTTTTCCGCGATGTACATCGTATTGGCCTCGATTGAAAGGTCGGGGTCGAATGTTTCATCGATATCTGTCGGAACAGTCTTGAAAGGTATCTGCATCAACTTCAGAAGCTCACGGCGGCGTGGAGACTGTGAAGCAAGAATTATGTTCAGGTTGGGCATATCTTTTCTATAGGTATGATTTGACCGTTTCTGCTTTTGCCTTTTTTTGCCTTCACTGCCTCAGATTGTTCCATCCCCTTCGGTTCAGGTCGGTGTATATAAATATCCCGGCAAGCAGGGAGATGCCATAGTACAAGACAGCCTGCAGCGGTTCTCCGAAAATAATTTTTCCGGTCCCGAAAAGAATTGAATAAACCAAAATCACTCCGCCTACCCAGTCTGCGAAAAGCCTCAGAAATCCTTTGTCTGATTCAATCTGCGGCAGTTTCTCGGATACTTTTTTCCAGAATATTCCTCCCACTTTCGTTGTCGAGTAAAACGCCTGAAGCTGCTTTTCTTCTGTTGGGGGCGTGGCGTAAGTGACGAGAAGTGTAGCAGCAATCGTGAACAGCACGATAATGTAAATCGATTCCGGGAAAGCGATATCGGTGAACAGAACGATCCACGCATATGCTGCAAATGGAGCGATCATGGAAACAATTTCAGACCAGGCATTCAGCCTCCACCAGTACCACCGCATGATCAGAACGAATCCGGTTCCCGCGCCGCACTGGATGATAAACTCCCAGGCTCCGGTGATGGTTTCAAGGACAAAGAAGGTTATAAAAAGAGCGAAAAGCGCCACGCCTGCGGTGAAAATCCTGGAAATCACTACATAATGCGCTGATGCAGCATCGGTTTTTACGAAGCGTCTGTAGAAGTCGTTGACAAGATAGCTGGTTCCCCAGTTGAGGTGTGTCGAGAGAGTAGACATGTAGGCAGCGAGAAACGCCGCAATAAGCAGGCCTTTCAGACCCGAAGGAAGGATCGATTGCATGACATACACGAAACCGTCTTCTTTCTGATCGGCAGGCAGATCGGGGAACAGCACCAGGCTTGCAAGGCCGACAATGATCCATGGCCAGGGTCTTATGCAGTAATGCGCGATCATAAACCACAATGTGGCAAGAAGCGAGTGCTTTTCATCTTTCGTGCTCATCATGCGTTGGGCGATGTAGCCTCCTCCCCCGGGTTCCGAGCCTGGATACCATGATGCCCACCACTGGACAAATGCCAGCGCGGCAAAGGAAACGAACGTCATCTGCAGTGTCCCGTTAAGGCTTTCTCCCGTGCCACCGACTGTAATGGAGGGGAAAAAGTCAAACATCCATTCGGGCAGGGCGTTTGTAATGCCTCCTGCACTTGTGATTTCAGGCGTGTTGAGCGCGAGGGCGGCAAGAACTATGCATCCCGCCATTGATATGACGAACTGTACGGTGTCGGTTATGGTGACTCCCCAAAGGCCCGAAAGGCCTGAATAAAAAGTTGTCAACAGGACGCAGGCAACGATTGTCAGTTCGGGGTTCAGCTCCGGCAGCATGATCTTTATGATCTTGTACATGGCAAGGTTGACCCAGCCGATGATCACGGCGTTGATGAACAGCCCGAAATAAACAGCCTTGAAGCCGCGGAGAAACTGTGCCGGTCTGCCGCTGTAGCGCAATTCGATGAATTCGAGGTCAGTAAGAATGTTCGCGCGTCTCCATAACCTCGCAAAGAAAAAGACAGTGAGCATTCCTCCCGATACGAATGTCCACCAGAGCCAGTTTCCTGCAATACCGTGCTTGGCTACCAGCCCTGTCACAGCGAGCGGCGTGTCGGCGGCAAACGTTGTTGCAACCATGCCTGTTCCGGCTATCCACCAGGGAAGCTGTCGTCCTGAAAGGAAAAACTCGCCGACACTCCGGGATGCCCTTTTCGAGAAATAGAGGCCGATCATCAGGGTCAGCACGAGATAGGCGGCAATGATGGCGAAGTCAAGGTTTGTAAGTCGCTCCATGGCTTGTTATTTCTATTCCTCGATTTTTGAGAGGTCAAGAAAACTCTGATAACGATCTTCTATTTCAAGCAGCTCGAGGTTTGCGAGCTTCTCCGTTCCAAACTTTTCGACACAGAAGCTTGCCATGGCGCTTCCGTAGAGAACCGCCTTGCGGAGCTCGGTATCGTTGATTTCATCGGTTCTCGCAAGATGGCCCAGGAACCCGCCGGCAAAGGTATCGCCGGCACCGGTCGGATCGTAGATCGCTTCCAGCGGATAAGCCGGAGCTGCAAAGATGCCGTTATCGGTAAAGAGCAGTGCGCCATGCTCTCCTTTCTTGATGATGAGTGTTTTCGGGCCCATGTTTCTGATGATCCTTGCCGATTTGACAAGATTTGGGTCGCCGCTCAGAAGCCGGGCTTCGCTGTCGTTGAGAATGAAGATATCAACTCTTTCAAGGGTTTTTTTCAGTTCGTCGGGTTTGCCCTCGATCCAGAAGTTCATCGTGTCGAGTATCACAAGTTCAGGGTTTGAAACCTGGTCAAGCACTTTCATCTGAAGCTCCGGATCGATATTGCCGAGACAGACATATTTTGCTTCGCGGTACTGTGCGGGAATGTGCGGATCGAAGTCGGCAAAAACGTTGAGCTGGGTGTCGAGAGTGTCCCTTGTGTTCATGTCGTAATGGTACCTGCCGCTCCAGCGGAAAGTTTTTCCGTTTTCGATGACCTGGATCCCTTTTGTGTCGATGCCGCTGTTGTGCAGCAAACGGAAATGATCGTCCGCGAAATCATTCCCGACGACACCGACCAGATTGATCTCATCGGAAAAATAACTGCTCGAAAGCGCAATATAGGTTGACGAACCGCCGAGAGTATTGTCAGATCGGCCGAAAGGGGTTTCGATGTCATCAAAGGCCAGGGAACCAACGACAAGTATGGACATGGTGTGTAATGGTTAAAGGTTGAGAAAGAAGAGCAAAAAGGATCCGGTGGATGAAACTAAAGAGGCACCTCGAACAACAGGCAATTTCCGGGTCCGGTTTCGAGCTGTAACCTGTGATCGTTTACAGGGTAAGTGTTTCCGGAAACCATATCTGTTAGCGTAAAGCTTTTCTGATGAAATTCCATATAACCCGATGCATTATTTTCCGAATTGCTGTTTCCGACGAACAGCAGATTTTTTTCACGGCCCTTGCGCATGACGGCAAGAAGGTCCGGCGAG
>JAKSDB010000217.1 GCA_022360415.1 Chlorobiales bacterium | reverse complement strand
TTGCGCACCTGCTTTTGCCTATTCGACGACTGATGTCGATGGTAATGTCTACAAAACAGTTGAAATAAACGGTCAGGTATGGATGGCCCAGAACCTGAATGTGAGCCATTACCGAAACGGTGACCCTATTCGTCATGCGGCCACTCCTGCCGAGTGGGAAGATGCAGCAAGGAAAAAACAAGGGGCCTGGTGTTATTACAGGAACCGTTCGGGAGACGGTGTTGTCTATGGCAAACTCTACAACTGGTACGCTGTCAATGATCCCAGAGGGCTTGCTCCTGAAGGCTGGAAAATCCCTTCCGACAAGGATTGGGAAGATCTTGCCAGTGCTTTCGGCGGAAAGATTTTTGCAGGAAGCAACTTGAAAGCAGCATCATTCTGGCAATCATCAGAGAGGCCTGTTGCGGGAAGACCCGGATTTGGCGCTCTGCCGGGAGGATATCGGCGCAATGACGGCCGTTTTCTGTTCAAGGGAATCAACGGGTTGTACTGGACGTCGACAGTGTTTGTCCAGGGTTATGCATGGTTCAGAAACATGACCGACAGGAACGCGTTTCTGTTTCGCAACGACACCTGTATGGACAATGGATTGTCGGTTCGTTGCGTGAAATCTTCCTGACCGGTCTTTTCACCGTTTGCTGCTCCGGAACTCTGTTTCCGGGAGCAGCTATTCCACGGTCTGCAGCTTCTGCAGCTCTTTCAGGGCAAGTCCATAGCGTAATCCCTGAATGCTGACGCGAAGTTTGGGTATCCCGAGAAGTCTCATGAACTGGTGAAGGATGAGCGTTCCCGTCGTTATGACATCGGCCCTGCCTTCCGGCACTCCTTTTTTGATGATCTCCTCGACCGATAACGATTTCAGCTCTTCAAGCAGCTGCATTACCTGATCATAGTGAAGAGGGTAATTGTGTATCTTTTCCGGGTCAAACTCCTGCTGGCCGGAAACAAGCCCGGCGATTGTCGTCAACGTTCCTGCTACCCCGTAAACTCTTTCCCGGCAGGTAAAAAAGGGTTCCAGATTCCCCGTTAGTATGCTGTCGATTTCCTCTTTGGCCGAAAGGAATTCCGTTTCAGAAGGAGGCTGGCCTGTAAAAAGGCGTTCAGTAAGCCTTACCGAGCCGATATCGAGGCTGATACTGTGTTCGATGTGTTCAGTGTCTCCCATGGATATTTCCGTACTGCCTCCCCCGATATCGATAACGGTAAAACGTTCCGGAACATCTTTCATGCCTGCAACAGCACCGGTAAAGGTCAGTGCGGCTTCCTCTTTCCCGCTCAGGGTTTTAATGACAATATCGCTTGCCATGACAACCTCGTCGATAATCTCCATACGGTTTTTTGCATCGCGCAGCGCGCTGGTTCCTGCCGCCACAATCCCCTGTGCTCCGTGTTCACCGCTGAGATCCTTGAAATCAAGCATGCACTGAATCAGACGCTGCATGGCAGCATGGTCGATGATTTTCTGTTCATCGACATTTTTTCCAAGCCTCACAATGGTCTGACGGTGCAATACGGGCTCGATTCTGTTGTTGGCAGGATCAAGGTCTGCTATCAAAAGCAGTGCGGTATTGGTACCGATATCGATAAATGAAAGTCGCTTCATGAGGTTTTCGAATGATTGGTGGAAACCCGCTCGACAAGGCATGAGAGCCATTCGTCTTCGTAGAGGGTTCTGGCAATAGAGTATTCGAGCCGGTTGAGCAGCCTGTGCAGCCAGGGTTCGTCATATGTCATGATACCCGAAATCAGCACAGGGCAGTGCGGCGCCTTTTGTTTAATCGCCGGAAGAATTCTTTCTATGACATTCCGGTTGATGTTTGCAAGTATGAGATCATAACGTTCGGCCAGGATGATGTCCAGGTCTTCTTCTGCATCGAGCATTTCAACACTGATCTGTTCAGCATTGTTTTCCCTGACGTTTTCACGGGCGTTTTCCAGAGCCCAGTCATTGTTATCGACCGCGAGAATCGGCCGGTTGTTGCCTGATTTTCGGCAGGCAATGGCAAGAACTCCGGTACCTGTCCCGATATCGAGGATTCGTTTGTTTTCCAGGTCCATATCTTCAATCTGCCGGAGCATAAGCCTTGTGGTTGCATGATATCCGGTACCGAAAGACATTTTCGGATTGATTGTGATAACGATTTGTCCGGGCTTGGGACTACGGTTTTTGTTTTTCTGTACAATGAGGATGCGGTCGGATATTTCGATCGGCTCAAGGTGAGCTTCCCATTCGGCATTCCAGTTTCTGTCGGCCATATGCCTGACGTCGAGTGGAGGTGCCGAGCCGAAAGCGGTCGCAAGCGTTTCCATGATGTCGCGCTTTTTTTGCTCCGACCATGCGGTATCGGGCAGATAGGCACGAAGTCTGTTCCCGTCCTCCTGGAAGTATTCTATTCCTTCGCCCGAAAGCAATCCCAGGCAGGGCTCGACAAGTTCGGGAGAAAGGGTGAAGGTCAGTTCTATGTAATCGTGCGAAGCGGCCATATTCTCCTGCAAAAGGCAAAAGATGCCCGGTTTGCGCCAATAGACAGTTTAATCTTTCGGTTCGTTTCCATGCATCACCCGACCGGTTTGCTCGTCCCGGGGATCGATGATTTCCAAAAGGCGGACTGCCTTTGCGAACCGTTTTTTATAATAACTGTTGTCAAGATTTCCCATGGTTATACCCCTGCTTGAAGATGCATGGGCAAAGAGGTTCCTGTCAAGGTAGATGCCTACATGATCTATTGAGCCTCCGTTAAGCCTGAAAAAAACCAGATCACCCCTTCGAAAATTTCCTGACGGGATTTTTCTTCCGTATTCCGAGAGTTCGACGGAAGTACGGGGAAGGTCGGCGCCAAAGGTTTTCCGGTAGATATACTGAACAAAACCTGAGCAGTCGAATCCCCCGACAGTATCCCCTCCATAAAGATACTTTATACCAAAAAGGCTGCTCACAGTTTCAAGCAGTTTCACAAGCTTTTCTTCATGGACACGGATTGGCAGCTGTGTATATTTTTTTTTGTTTTTTCCGCTATATTGAACGCCTTGAGCCGAATAACTGCCGGCGCAGCCATTCAGGAAAAGCGCCATGCTCAAAAGCAGATAAAGGATCGGGTATCGCCGATCCGACGTTTTGTTCCGGCTGGGGGTGCTTTTTCTGCTTTTTGTATCGCGCATGTCTGTCTTGCCTGCCTGGAAGGAAAGAGGGTTATAGCAAAGGCGGTATTTAAAGGTTACAAACAACAGGGTCCGGATCGATCGGTTACCTCAGAAAGATAAGAACTGTTATGACTGTAATGAAATTTGGAGGCACTTCCATTGGATCAGCTTCCGCAATGCAGCGGGCAATGGAGATCGTTGCAAAAGAAAAAAATAACAGCATACCCGTTGTTGTGCTCAGTGCGTGCAGCGGGATTACCAACAAACTGATACGTATTTCGGCAGAAGCCGGGGACAGCAACCTCGAAAAGGCGATGGAGCTTTCCCGCGAAGTGAAAGAGTTCCATCACGGCCTGGTCGATGTTCTGATAAACGATGACGAACGGCGTGCGTCGGCGCTGGATAAGGTTGATGCTTATGTCGGCGAGCTTGAAATTCTGATCAAAGGGGTTGACATAGTCGGTGAGTTGACGGCCCGTTCATTCGATACGTTCTGCTCGTTCGGTGAATTGCTTTCTACAACCATTTTCAGCGAGGCGATGCAGGAAGCCGGCCACGATGCCGTATGGCTAGATATGCGTGAGTTGATGATTACCGATGATAATTTCAGTATGGCGCGCCCTCTGGAGGATATCTGTGAGAAAAATGTCAAACAGGCGATAAGGCCTCTGCTTGAAGATGGAAGGATTGTCGTTACCCAGGGCTTTATCGGCTCGACAAAGGACGGAAAAACAACCACACTCGGAAGAGGCGGGTCGGATTTTACCGCAGCCCTTCTCGGAGCATGGCTGTCGTCAGATGAAATACAGATATGGACAGATGTGGATGGCGTCATGACCTGCGATCCGAGGGTTGTTCCTGATGCGAGGAGTATCAGGGTCATGACGTTTACCGAGGCGGCTGAACTTTCGTACCTCGGTGCAAAGGTATTGCATCCCGATACCATAGCGCCTGCGGTAAAGCAGAGTATCCCAGTTTATGTCCTGAATTCGCTTCACCCGGAATCAAAAGGGACTGTTATCACCAATGATCCGGCAATGCTTGAAGGTATGAGCTATGGTGGTCTTGTCAAGTCGATAGCGGTAAAGAAGGGACAGTGTATCATCAACTTCCGTTCGAACAGGATGCTCGGCAGGCACGGTTTCATGGCGGAGATTTTCGGGGTGTTTGCCAGAGCAGGGGTTTCGGTTGAGATGATTTCTACGAGTGAGGTTTCCGTATCCCTGACTGTAAGCGAGTCTGCTCCGCTTGAAGAGCTTGTAGCTGAATTGAGGAAAATGGGCGATGTTGAAATCGAACCTGATGTTGCGACGATCAGTGTCGTCGGTGACAACCTCAGAACGTCAAAAGGTGTTGCCGGAAGGATTTTCAGTGCAATGAAGGAGGTGAACATCAGGATGATATCCCAGGGGGCTTCCGAAATCAACGTTGGCCTGGTTGTAGAGGGAGACGATGTAGAGAAAGCGGTTCAGAGCCTCCACCGGGAGTTTTTTTCAGGCAACGAATCAAGCGGTATATTTGAAGCACCGGCCATGAAGAAATAGTCGGCGCAGTTTGTAATGAGCTGCCGGTATTCAGGCTTGCCGGGACTGTCCGGGCAGGGTTTGTTTTTCGATCCCGACGGGGCGAGTCCCGAAAGAAGAAAGATCGGAAATCGGGGTCACTACCGGTATCGAATAGATTTTCAAGTAAACCGGTTAAAGCGTGCCGCAAAAAAACTGTCAACCATTTCAGGACAGGACATTTGGAAACATTAGGGCACCTCTATTTATTGTCGAGAGCGCCTGGAGTACAAGGCGGACGGAGCCGGAGAAACCGGAGTGTACACGAAGTACATGAGGATTTCGAGCACCGACCAACGACGTAATCATGGTGCGCAGCAAATTAATAGCGGTGCCCCCAAAAAAGGAGATTAAACAACATGTTATTACGGCATACAAAAAAAGAAGTGGTGGAGCGCCAAGCGCTCACAATCAACCCGGCAAAAACCTGCCAGCCTATAGGAGCCATGTATGCGGCTCTCGGCATAC
>JAKSDB010000346.1 GCA_022360415.1 Chlorobiales bacterium | reverse complement strand
TCCTGCAGGCTGTTTTTTCCTTCGGCAAGCAGCATTTCCAGGACAGCTGTCCTTACGGCAACGCCGTTTGTGACCTGCTCGAGCATGACGCTTTTTGAGTAGCCGGGCGGCTGGATACGGTCTGCCACGTTGCTCGATATCTCGATTTCCCGGTTGACCGGTCCGGGATGAAGAACAAGCATGTGCTTGCGGATTTTTTCGAGACGCTCGTCGGTAAGGCCGAAGTTCAGTGAATAGTCATTGAGAGAAGGCAGGTAACCGCCGGTCGTTCTTTCCAGTTGAAGCCGAAGCACAATTGCCGCGTCGGCCCAGCGTATGGCGTCGTCGATGGAGGTAAACACCTCTACTCCGAAAGAGTCCGTATCGACCGGCAGCAGGGAGACAGGGCAGCAGACACCTACCTGTGCGCCCAGGACGGTAAGTCCGAAGATATTCGACCGGGCCACGCGGCTGTGCAGGATGTCTCCGAGGATCATGACCTTCACATCCTGCAAGGCTCCGAAATAATCGCGTAACGTAAAGATGTCCAGGAGGGCCTGCGTCGGATGCTCATGGATTCCGTCACCGGCGTTTATGACATGTTTATCGGTTATGCGGCTTATCTGTTCGGCAGTGCCTGAAGACGGATGACGGATGACAAAAGCGTCAACCTGCATCGCTTCAAGGTTTCTGATGGTATCAACAATGCTTTCGCCCTTGGCGACGCTGCTCGATGCGGCACTGAAATTAAGGGTTACGGCGCCGAGGTTGCGTGCTGCTATTTCGAAGGAGAACCTTGTTCTTGTAGAGTTTTCGAAAAACGCCAGCACAATGCGTTTGCCCCGGAGTGTCCGCGGGATGGTTTTTTCTGCGTTCAGAAGCAGGTCCTTGTGAAAAACAGCTCTGTCAAGAATGTCAATGATGTATGCTGCTGATATGCCGGATAATCCAGTGAGATGTTTCAAGTTTCTTCAGGGATTACGGTGACCGGTGTCTGAAAACTCACAGCAAATTTACAAAAAATATGAAATTTGACTCTACACTGTTTATTTGAACGAAGGAAATGATTTTGAGCCGCATTTTGTTACTTACTAACTGTACGCAAAAGGCACGACCTATGCATGAAATGTCGATCGCGCTGTCCATCATAGATGCTGTAACGGCAAAAGCCGAAGAAGAAAAAGCAGGGAAAGTCACGGGTATCGAGCTGGAGGTTGGCAGGATTTCGGGCGTTCAGTCCGAATCGCTCAGGTTTTGCTTGCCCGTGGCTGCAAAAAATACTGTTGCCGAGGGTGCCGATCTTGCAATTCGCGAAACAGAACCTGCGGGGAAGTGTGAAGAGTGCGGCAGGCGTTTTCCCATGGACGGTTTTTTTGCCAGATGTGAATTTTGCGGTTCTCTCGACATCAGCATTGTCTCCGGAAGGGAGTTGCTGATAAAGTCTATTACTCTGGAATAGTAACAATGACACCTCTCTTTATTTATTACGCGCTTCAATTGCATCGTTGAGCGGATAGGAGAGGGTTTCTCTGGCTCCGTTCGCCTTGCACTTGAACCGCTCATAACAATAAAACAGAGGTGTCCACAAGGAAAAATGGGGGGAACCGGAAAAACCGGAGGCTGGTTTTTCGAGGGGCGATGAAAAAAACATAATGTGGAAGGGGAAGGCCGATGAAAGCAGGGTAACAAAGGCAATTAGTGGACTCAACAGCTCAACAACTCAACAATAACAAAGTATGTGTGATACTTGCGGATGTTCTTCTGACGGAGGTGCCGTTATCTACAGGCCCGGTGATGCTTCTTATCATGTTCATGTCGACAATGACGGGCATGGCCATCATCAGCACCATGATTCCGAAGGCCATGAGCATAGCCATGGGCGCCAGGTTGCCCTCGAGCAGGATGTGCTGTTGCAGAACAACCTGCTTGCCGAAAGGAACAGAGGTTATTTCGAGGCGAAGCATGTGCTCGCAATCAATTTTCTAAGCTCACCCGGCTCGGGGAAAACAACCCTGCTCGAAAAAACCATTCCACAGATAAAACCCCACCACCGGGTCAGTGTTATTGAAGGCGACCAGCAGACGACGAGAGATGCCGAGCGCATTCAGGCTCTCGGTGTGCCTGTTTTGCAGGTTAATACCGGGACCGGCTGCCATCTTGACGCCAGGATGGTTAACCGTGCAGTCATGGAGATGGGCCTTGCGGAAAACTCCCTTCTCTGTATCGAGAATGTCGGGAACCTTGTCTGTCCGGCGCTGTTCGACCTTGGTGAGGCAATGAAGATTGTTGTGATAAGTGTCACCGAGGGAGATGACAAGCCGTTGAAATACCCGACGATGTTTGTCGAGGCCGATGCCTGCATTCTGAACAAAACGGACCTGCTTCCCTATGTTCCATTCGACGCGGGCGTGTGCAGGGACAATGCCCTGAAAGTTAACCGCAAGCTTGAATGGTTCGAGCTTTCCGCTGCAACGGGTGAGGGTTTTGATGTATGGATAGAATGGCTGAAGTCAAAACTGAAAAAAGAGTAAGACTCTTTGTCAACGGGGTTGTTCAGGGTGTGGGGTTCAGGCCTTTTGTCTACCGTCTTGCAAAAGAGGAGGGATTCAGTGGTTTTGTCCGTAACACCTCCTCCGGTGTCTGTATAGAGGTGCAGAGCGGCGACCATGAAAAACTTGGACTTTTCATGGAAGAACTGCATGATAAAGCGCCTCCCCTCGCAAGAATTTCCTCATGTGAAATTGAAGAGATCCCTCCGGAAACCGGCCACGGTTTTTGCATCGTGTCTTCTGACGACGATGGAATGGTGCAGACGATGGTTTCCCCTGATTTTGCCGTGTGCGGCGACTGCAAAAGCGAGCTGCTTGACGTTGCCGACAGAAGGTTTGGCTATCCTTTCATTAATTGCACCAATTGCGGGCCCCGTTATACCATTGTGGAAAAAATCCCCTACGACAGGCCGCATACCTCGATGAAGCAATTCAAGATGTGTGACCGGTGTCAGGCCGAGTATGATGACCCGATGGACAGGAGGTTTCATGCGCAGCCGAACGCCTGCCCGGATTGCGGCCCTGCTTTGCGCATGCTCGACAGGCATGGCGGGACTGTTCACTGTCCTGACCCGCTGGGGTATGCCCTCGACATGCTTCTGGGCGGCGGGATCGTTGCGCTAAAAGGTATCGGAGGGTACCATCTTGCCGTCGATGCGTGTGATGAAAGGGCGGTTCGGCGCTTGAGAAAGAGAAAAAGGCGGGAGGAGAAACCGTTTGCCCTGATGGCAAAAGACATTGAAACGGCTGAAAGGTTCTGCCTTGTCAACGAGGAGGAGCGTCTGGCCCTTCTTTCACCCGAAGCGCCGGTGGTTCTTCTCAGAAAAAAAGGAGAAGATCTCCCCGATGAAATCGCGCCGGGCAACGATCGCCTTGGCATCATGCTGCCTTACACTCCCCTGCATGTGCTGATGATGGAGCGGGAGCTTTCGCTGCTTGTCATGACCAGCGCCAACTCTTCCGATGAGCCTATTGTAATTGACGACGAGGAGGCGGTGGAACGGCTTGAGGGTATTGCTGACGGGTACCTTGTGCACAACCGTCCCATATACCTCAGGTGTGATGATTCCGTGACAATTCACATGTCAGGAAAGCTCCGGCAGATAAGGCGCGGCAGGGGATATGCGCCTGCTCCGGTACGGCTCTTTTCGGACGGTCCTCCGGTATTTGCAGCGGGTGCTGAAATCAAAAATACAGTCTGCCTGCTCAAGGGCTCCGACGCGATACTGAGCCAGCATATCGGGGATTTGAAAAATTACGAGGCCTACAGTCATTTCCGGAAGGTTGCCGGTCATCTTCAACATATTTTCCGGATATCCCCGGAACTGCTTGTCTGTGATATGCATCCGGCATATCTGTCAACCCGTTGGGCTCTGGAGCAGAAAGAACTGCCGCTGCTTCAGGCGCAGCACCATCATGCCCATCTTGCTTCATGCCTTGCCGATAATCTTTCTCAGGATCCCGCTGTCGGAGTTGTTCTCGACGGGACAGGGTACGGGATTGACGGCACAAGCTGGGGAGGCGAGGTTTTGATAGGAAATGCGGCGGAAGCTTTCCGCTTTGCCTGGTTTGAGCCTGTCCGCCTGCCTGGGGGTGATGCGGCAGTACGTTATCCCTGGAGAGTGGCCGCAGGCTATCTCTATCACTCTTTCGGAACTTTGCAGGAACTGCCTTTCCTGGATAAGAAAGATGTTTCAGGTATTCTCCAGATTCTTGAGAAAGGAGTCAATTCTCCTCTCACAAGCAGCTGCGGACGGCTTTTCGATGCGGTTGCCGGTATAACGGGACTCAGGGATGAAATCACTTACGAAGGGCAGGCCCCGATCGAGCTCATGCACGCTGCATCGGGAGCTTGTGACGGTGAGTCTTATTCCCGGGAGATGATACCTGCTGATAGTGACAGATGGATTCTTTCCGTTGCTCCTTTGATTCGCGATGTTGCGGCGGATGTTCGCGCAGGCACGGATATTTCTGTAATCAGTGGAAAATTTCATGTAACAATTGTTAGTTTGCTGTATGATGTTATAAAAAAAGCGGTTGCTTACTCCGGTATTCGCCGGGTTGCTCTCAGCGGAGGAGTTTTTCAGAACGTTCTGCTGTTCGAGGCACTTGTTGCAAGGCTTGAAAAAGAGGGATACACGGTGCTTGCGCATGTGCAGGTGCCCTGTAATGACGGGGGGATTTCCCTCGGGCAGGCGGTTATCGGCAGGGAGTACCTGAAAGGCAACTATAAGGGAATTGTCTGACTATTTTGACTTTTTACTTTTCACTTTTGACTTGAATAACCATGTGTTTAGCCATACCTGGAAAAGTTGTTGCAATCAGCGATGAAAACGGGATAAAAATGGGAACTGTGGATGTGAACGGTTCTCTGACAAGGGCGTGTCTGGAATATGTGCCCGATATCGCAATCGGACACTATACCATTGTACACGCGGGCTTTGCCCTGAAAATTATTGACGAGGAAGAAGCCGCAGAAAGCCTGAAGCTCTGGGATGAGCTGCTGAAGGGGAAATAATGGCTGGAAAGCCAGTTGGCTCGATAGCTGGATAGCAAGGGGCTAAGGAGACTGGAGGATAAAGTCAAAAGTAAAAGGTCAAAAGGCAAAAATGAAGAGAAGAGTTGAAAAGGCAAAGAGGACAGTTAAACCCGTCTAAAGCGATCAAGCTTATGAGCTTATGAAGCAATCCTAAATTGAGCGATTCAACAAATGCGGCTCTTTATCAGTTTTTACACGCACCCGGCAGGTGACGAATAATCGAACTTTTTAAACATTATAAAAGACTGTTTTTAATAAACTTACTATTGAGCATTTGTTGAATCGCTCACTTTAGGATAATGAAATACCTCGACGAATACAGAGACCCCGACAGAGCACGAAGTATTCTTCAAAAAATCGAGAGTACAGTGACAGGGCCATGGACCATCATGGAAATCTGCGGCGGTCAGACTCATTCCATAATCAGAAACGGCATTGATCAGCTGCTTCCGGGAGAAATAAGGCTGATTCACGGGCCCGGATGTCCCGTTTGCGTAACGCCGCTCGAAACGCTTGACCGGGCGTTGTCTATTGCTTCCAGACAGGATGTGATTCTTGCCAGCTTCGGTGATATGCTTCGGGTTCCGGGAAGTACCATGGACCTTTTGACAGCCAGGAGCGAAGGCGCTGATATTCGTATCGTGTTTTCTCCCCTCGAAGCGGTGAAGATTGCAAGGGAAAATCCGCAGAAGGAGGTTGTTTTTCTTGCCGTAGGTTTTGAGACAACCGCTCCCGGTAATGCGATGGCGATAATCCAGGCGGCAAGGGAAGGATTGCGGAATTTCAGCGAGCTTGTCAGTCAGTTCATGGTGCCGCCTGCAATGAAGGTGATACTTTCCTCCGAAGAGAAGGCGGTTGAAGGTTTTCTTGCGGCCGGGCATGTGTGTACAGTTACTGGATATGAAGAATACGAGCCCATAGCCGAAGAGTATCATGTTCCAATCGTTCCGACAGGTTTTGAGCCGGTTGATATTCTGGCGGGTATATTGCGGGTAATTGAAATGCT
>JAKSDB010000074.1 GCA_022360415.1 Chlorobiales bacterium | reverse complement strand
TTTCAGAGTCATAAAGCCGCCGTACCGGTGGTTTCGATAGGCAACATCACCATGGGCGGAACAGGTAAAACCCCTCTGGTTGATTTTGTAGTCAAGTACTACTCCCGGAAAGGATTGAAGACAGCCATTCTGTCACGGGGTTACAAACGAAGTACAACAGGCGTCAACATGGTTGCCGATGGAAAGCAGATATTTCTCGGGAGCCGGGAAGCCGGGGACGAATGCGCCATGCTGGCGCATAAGAACCCCGGCACCATCGTAGTGGTCGCCGAGAAAAGGAAAGAAGGGGCGGGTTTTATTGCCGATCATTTCGCCGGAAGACTCCCGGATGTTATTGTCCTTGACGACGGGTTCCAGCACCGGCAGTTATACCGGGACCTTGACATCGTCGTCATCGACAGCACGGTGCCGTTTTTTGACGACCGATTGATACCGGCGGGACGGCTGAGAGAGCCTCGCAAAAACCTCGATCGGGCAGACCTGTTGATCCTCAGCAGGATTACCGGTACTGAACAAGAGTCGCGGTTTGAAAAGAAACTACGCGCAACCGGCAAGCCGCTGGTTAAAACCGGCATCCTTCCCGGCAAACCGGTACAGTTCGCAGGGCCGGATGCTCCTCAACCCGAAAGAGTCATTGCGCTGGCAGGAATCGGGCAGCCGGAAAGCTTCCTTGAATCTTTGCAGCAATCCGGCATGGAAGTTGTTTCCGAAACGTTCTTTGGCGATCATGCCGAATTCCCTATCAAGAAGATGAACAGTGTAGTCCAACAGGCACAGCTAAACGACCTTTCGATTATCACAACCGAGAAAGACTATCACCGCCTGCTTTCAAACCGCCCCACCCTTGAAGCCCTCTCGCAGACACCCTGTTTTTACCTTCCGATCGAAATCGACATTATCGAGGGTCGGCAACTGCTTGAAGAAATGCTCGACCAAGCTGTTTCCTGACTCTTCCCATTACCTTGATTTCAAGCTATTTAGCCGTCCAGCCGCCCGGCAAGTTATTCTTTAATGATTTTCGATATAGCCTTGAACGCATCACCCTGTGCAATCCGCAGCATCTCGAAAATCACCATCTCGGTGCTTTTCAGCCATGCACCGGCTTTTTCGATGCAGCGAATACCTATTTCACGGTTTTCCCTGGTACGTGAAGTAACCGCATCGGCAATCAGATGAACGCTGTAGCCATATTCAATCATCTCAGTAGCCGTCTGATAGACGCACACATGCGTCTCCATACCCGTGACAAGCACGTTGTTTCTGTTCAGCTCCCTGAGTTTCTCCATAAAACTCTCCTCCACACAGCAACTGAACGCTATCTTTTCAAGAGGCTCCTCTTCCGTCAAGAGCTTTTCCAGCGGTGCAACCGTATGACCCAGCCCTTTCGGGTACTGTTCGGTGTAAAGCACAGGAACGCCGAGAATTTTTGCAGCCCTGATCAGCTTTGAAATATTCTTTTGAACAGCCTCAGACTCATAAACCACTTCTGCCAGCTTTCCCTGAACATCGATAATCAGCAAAACAGTATCTTGCGGAGTAATCATGAATAAAAAACGTTAATGCAATTAAAAAACTTCTAAGGCAACACCCGAAACGAACCAAATAAAACCACAAAAATGTAACAATCAAGATAATTATTTCAGCCGGTTATGAACAATGAAAAAGAGGGGAAAGCGTCATTTTTCGCCCTCCACCACCCTCTCTACAGCAGCCAGCTTTTCACGGGCTTCGGCTGGATTATCTTTACCCTTAGTCTCTCACACCTGCTGCTGCTTGCCGTTGCGTTCCTGTTCTTCTCATATAAGGCGGATAAAGAGGAACTTTGGCTCAAGGAGCGGTATCCTGAGTATGAGGAGTATAAGAGGAGGGTGAAGAAGTTTATTCCGTGGGTGTATTGAGGCTCGTCAAGAAAACTGTTTATATTAATCGCAATCAGCGAATCGGCATTTGTAACTGTACCAAAAAAAGAATGTTAATATTTGAGCTAACGGGTCAGTTACTATAGGCTGTTCTTTTCAAAACAAACACATAACTCTGCTCCGACTGAACGGTTAGTATAGCCACCTATTGTGTTTGATGTAAAAACCAACAGTTTACCCATCAGCTTTTTTTAAAATTCCTATAGTCAGATAATCGGCCTCGCCGTCAAAGCACTTATCTAATGCATCACGAAACTCACTCGCACCCGTAGCGCAGCTAAACAAAGTCATACATGAATGAAACTTAAGATTATCGATGTAACCAAAAATCTCTTTTGCCGTTCGATCTTCGTTGTACATAACAAGCCGCGTACACTCTTGTAGCCTTTTTCCTAAAATAGGATGCGCGTAATAAGCTTTGGCCTCTTCGATCGATTTGATAGCGTACAGTTGCGACTTGACACTCGTCCCCAATCCCACTAGCTGAGGGAAAATATACCACATCCAATGCCCGCGTTTCGATCCTCTTCTCAACTCCTCTACTACCGAGCAATATGTAACCTGCTGCGCATGGACAAATCGCGTCAAATTATGGGTATCTCTCATGAAAAAATAACGGCATCAGATTTATTTTGAGCAACCGTACTCTTCAACTACCTCAAGTAACGACTCGCAAAGTTCAGGGCACGAAGTATCGTAACAGGCGCAATAGATGGTTCAGTAAAAGCATCTCGCTTGTAAACCACAATGTTAATGTCCCTGAAAACCCGTGACGATAATCTACTACTTAATTCAGCAAAGGCAATCAGCATTGTAATTAGAGACACTTCTTCCCTTAGCCCACCATGTCCACTACCAATTACTGGGATCAGGAGATGAGTAAGGCGATGGTTAGCCATTATTCTGTGAAGCTCTTCAGCAACCGAAAAAATGTAAGAGGCCCCTGCACGAAGACCAACATCTTTACGCTGTGTTGTAACAGCAATCATTGCAACACGGAGGTCAATAGACAATGGTTTTTCAAGGTATACACAAGCACCAATTCCGTAACTCTTAGCGCTTTTACCTGGAGTTTTTTCCACATCCTCACTTGGCTTACCGGCAAGTTGATCACTTACCAGAGTCTGAATTGCTGGGATATGATCACCAAAATGACGTTGCATAAAAGCACCTAAAGCGCTGTTTGAATCATGGATACACTCGTCGTCGAAAAATTCATTCGCCGGAAGTGCAACCAGGCGATTGCTCGCATTACACTCGTATTCCTCTACTCGCCCCATACTGACGGTAATTTGGAGCCCCCCGAGCTTGACTGAATATCCATCTTTCGTTTCTTGGACAGAACTCATATCAGACTCTTTGATCGCCTCCATTACTCTCTTGGCATCGTCGGTCCAGAGGTTACCTCGAAACTGAGGGGGAAGATCCGATTCATCAACTGCGGAATCAGCCAGATAAATGATGACTCTCTTACCTGCCCCCCAAAATGCACCTATTTCAGCAAGGCACCATTTGGATTCGAGAGATCGTGATGTTGCAATAAAAACACAAAGATTACATTGCTCGATAGCATCACATAGACCGTCAGCAAGCGGTCGGCCTAAAGCCAGCCTCGAAACATCCCATCGCGACACTCCTAAATTGTCGAGCGCAATACATAAAGCAGAGTAAGCCGCTCTGTCTTCGTGGAAATGGCTGATAAAAACTCGAGTCTTCATAAGAATTTAGCCCTCTGCTATTGCAGTCTAACGTTAATTAGATTTGAGGCGTCTTAAATCAAGGCTTATAGATTTTTTATAGCCTTGCAAGACTCCAATAAAAGCAGCAAATAACTTATACGTACTATAAGACACAGTTTTTAATATACCTATGGGATCAAAATCAATAGCTAACAATACCTTTAAGAACGGTAGTTAATAGCACAACAAGATAACACATATATAATACATCAAGAAGTCCGTGGAGGCTCGCTTTCTATTCAGCCTGCTTTTCGCATCGATAAATCGTCGTGAGCGTTTTGAGAGCAAGGCGAACGGAGCACAGGAACCGGAGCGTACACGCGAGTACGTGAGGATTTCGAGCAACGATTACGATTAGCCGTATCAAATGCCAGGTTTTTCTTTCAACAACTCAACGATTCAACAGTTCAACACATCAACAACTTTTCAGCCTTAGCGGAAAAGTTGGGGAAGCGTCACCGTCGTCAGGAGTCTCCCTGGGAAAGAGCATTTCGGCCTTGATGCTCTCCTTCTCATGATCTTCAAACTTGCTGAACGAGCGCAACTGAAGCGGCGGAGACTTCGGGGCTGCCATCTGATTGAAAAGGTGTTCAAAGAGGTCAAATTTGTCAACGGAATTGAAGAAACGCTTGCTGCTTAGAAAACCTTAAAACACAACTTTTGGCAATTTCTCTACGGTAAATTCACATGCTTTAAAGATTGAGCCTTCATTATGTAGGCGACCATGCGCTCAATGCCAAAACTTGCCCCCATTGTTGGCCTAAGTACTTTGATACCATAGAGAGCCTGGAGAATCTGTGGATCACGAATTCCGCCATCAAGTGTTTCACCTATCTGTGGAAGTATAAGCTCAATGGCACACTCCAATTCATCGTTAAATGGTCGATTTAGAAGCGGATTAATTCCTTTTTTCTTGTACATAACGATCAACGGTACGTGAGTTACGTTAGCATGTTGGCGAATTTCATCATCGGCTGGCGGGGATGGCTCCCTAAGATCGATTGTTTGAATCATCGGGGCGTTAATGTTGCATGCTTCGAAACTTGCTGCCAACAAACCTTTGACGTGTTCAGAGAGGAGTACTAAATTTTCACCAAAAAGCTCAAATGTAAACTGATTAAATGCACATAAATTATAAGGAGCCTGCTCGTCGAGTCGATAACATGGCCCTATACAGCAGCTCTGTCTGTTCAAAAAGTGTGTGGTTACACGATTAAAAAGGCTAAGCTGGTAGGGAAGAATGATCCTTTCGCAGTTTGCGTTAAGTGTAAAGTGCATATACTCATGATGGGCATAGCCAGGAACTGTCTTCGGGGGAACGAACTCGTGAACATCATGCTTCTGGCAATAGGCCCGCAACGCATCCAACACTTTTCCGTACACGGCAAATCTTGCACAAAGTTCATTACCTTCCGAATGGTCAAATACGGGCTCGTTCATAGGATATGAATGATTAATAATTTTCTCAGCACTGATTCTCTTTCCCACAACAATTCAACAGCTCAACACTTCAACAACTTTTCAGCCTGCTTTTCGCGTCGATAAATCGTCGTGAGCGTTTTGAGAGCAAGGCGAACGGAGCACAGGAACCGGAGCGTACACGCGAGTACGTGAGGATTTCGAGCACCGCTCAACGCAGCTATCGAAAGGCGCAACAGATTTATCGACGCGAAACACCGAAAAGTTCAGGCAAAACCTCCCCCGCGGCTCCCTCGATAACCCGGTCATAGCTTGTCGCACCTGACGGCTCGGGGTTGATTTCGATGCAGTAGGCGCCGGATTTTCTGGCAAGGCCGGGAAAACCTGCCGCGGGCCAGACGGTTCCGGAGGTGCCGATGCTGATAAACAGGTCACAGTTTCTGATCGCCTGGGATGCCTTGCTCATGACAACCGCATCGAGCATGTCCCCGAACCAGATGATGTCGGGCCTGAGCCGGTCGCCACACTCGCAACGGGTTGTTTCGAACTGCTCTTTGTAATCCTCTTTTTTGAAACCGCAGCTCTGACAGCGGAGACGCCAGAGACTGCCGTGCAGCTCGATAACCTCTTTCGAACCCGCTCTCTGGTGCATGCCGTCGATATTCTGCGTCACGACACGGGCCTCGGGCATACCGGCAATAACCCTGTGGCCTTCATGCGGTTGACAATCGAGTACGGACTTCCTGCGCTTTTCATGGAAACCGAGAACCTTTTCGGGGTCCCGGTCGAAAGCCTCCTGGCAGGCGTACTCCTCGATACTGTAGGATCCCCAGATCCCTCCCTTACCCCGGTAGGTCGGCACGCCGCTTTCAGCCGACATGCCCGCACCGGTAAAAAACACAATGTGCTTGTACTTTTCCTGATTTATGCTTTGCTCCATAAGTTCGACGCTTTTGTTTTCAAGATATAAATATAGGATGTGCCCTAAATCTATTTCACAATCTTGCCGTTTTTTTTTAACATCGTTACAATGAGCTTTGCCGCCAGTTACCGGCATTGCGTCAAGCTCTGTTTGAAACGTTCAGTTTGGATGGCCATGAATATCAAGTTACTTTTGCTGCTCTTATGGGGGTTTATCATCTACAATATCATTGCGGCCATTGTCTCGTGGGCACCTCTATAAATTTATTCCGCGACCTGATTACCTCGTTGTGCGGTGCTCGGAATCCTCATGTACTCTCTTGTACACTCCGGTTCCTCTGGCTCCGTCCGCCTCGTCCTCAGAACGCTCACGACAATTTATAGAGGTGCCATCATGTTTCCTCTAAATCGAAATCCGAACAATCATGAAAAAAATCGGCGTTCTGTTGTCAGGGTGCGGCGTGATGGATGGATCGGAAATCCATGAAGCTGTTCTGACACTTCTGGCAATCGATGTTGCCGGTGCGCAGGCAGTGTGTCTGGCACCGGACATTAACCAGCATCACGTTATCAATCATGCAAACGGTGAGGAAATGGCAGGCGAGACCCGCAACGTGCTTGTCGAGTCCGCCCGCATTGCGAGAGGCGACGTCAAAAATCTGAAGGAGATCGATTCGCTCGACCTCGACGCCCTTATTCTTCCGGGTGGGTTCGGAGCGGCAAAGAACCTTTCGGATTACGCTTTCAAGGGAGCTGAATTCACAGTGCTGCCGGAAGTTGCCGATGCGGTCCGCTCGTTCTATGAAGCGGGAAAACCCCTCGGTTTTATCTGTATCTCACCGGTGATCGCTGCGAGGGTCCTTGGAAAGGAAAACGTCGAAGTAACGATCGGCACCGACCGGGAAACTGCCGCGAATATCGAATTGACCGGTGCGACACATGTAAACTGCCAGGTGTATAATATCCACGCCAGTAAAGATGGAAAAGTGGTCAGCACACCGGCCTACATGCTCGGGCCGGCCGTAAAGGATGTCGCAAAAGGCATCGAGAAGCTGGTCAATGCGGTAGTTGCGTTAGCCTGACTGCAGTGACGAGTGACAAGTGACGAATTAATCCTTTTGCCTTTTGACTTGGTTCTCACTTCTCATACGGTACGCCGACCTCGCGGGGCGGGCGGGACTTGCCGACAAAACCGGCAAGCACGAGAAGAGTCAGCACATAGGGCAGGGCCTGAATGAGCTGTGACGGGATCAAGCCTGTTTGCAGCCACATCTCGAGAGATTCGGCACCGGCAAACAGAAAGCTGGCCAGAGCCGCGCCAACCGGTGTCCATTTCCCTATTATCATTGCTGCAAGCGCGATGTATCCCCTGCCCTGGGACATGTTGTCCGAAAAACTGTTCTGCTGAAATGCGAGGAACGCGCCTGCAAGTGCAGCAAGTACACCGGAAATCAACACACCGGAATAACGCATCAGACCTACCTTTACCCCTGCTGCATCAACCGTCTCGGCGCTTTCTCCGGTTGAACGAAGTCTGAGCCCGTAGGGTGTTTTAAACAGCAGGTACTGCCCAAGAGGAACAACCGCGACAGCAAGCAGAAACAGAGGGTCTAAAAGGACGGACGGAGCTGAAAAACCATCGATCCGCTCTGAATTCTGGGAGCTTCCGAAAAAAATACTGAGCCCGAAACGCGTCGCTCCCATGACCAGTATATTTATAGCAATGCCTGTGACAATCTGGTCCGCCTTGATGGTTACCGTTATGAAAGCAAAAAGGAGTGCCACCAGAAGACCGCAAAGAATACCTGTGACGACCCCGACAAAGGCTGATCCGGAAAAGTACTGACCGGCAACCGCGCCAAACGCTCCCGCAAGTATAAGACCTTCAAGGGCAAGATTGATGACCCCACCCCTTTCCGAAAACACGGCGCCCACGGAAGTGAGAAGATAGGGTACCGAGATACGCAGCACCTGAAGAAAAAAAGGGATCAGTACGATTTCCATGTTACAAAAGTGTTGTGCTCACTTGGAATAATATCCTTTTTAGCCATTTTCCCTCTCGTGTTCGGATTTTCGACAGTATGGAATGCGGTAACAATCGTTTTTTTTGCATTTATTATCAGAATGTGGTTAAAATAAACATCTCCATCCTTTTGGGACACCGTATTTTTCACATTTTTGTTTTCTTGCTCAATTCATTTTTTACATCGCTATATGCCTACTCTTCAGGATAAAGCTCCTCTAACACACGACAAACAGTATATCTACAACTTTTCAGGCGGCACCGCGGAGGGTGACGCCTCGATGAAAAACCTCCTTGGGGGCAAGGGCGCGAACCTTGCTGAAATGGCCAATATCGGCCTCCCTGTCCCCCCCGGTTTTACAATTTCCACGGAGGTCTGTACGCACTATTACGACAATCGGAAAACCTACCCGGAAGGACTGTTCGAAAAAGAAATACCGGAAGCTTTACGGGAAGTCGAGGAAAATCTCGGAAAAAAATTCGGTGACCCCGACAATCCGCTTCTGCTCTCTGTTCGTTCGGGTTCCAGGGCATCGATGCCCGGCATGATGGATACCATCCTCAATCTCGGCCTCAATGATACTACTGTTGAAGGTCTGGCACGAAAATCCGGTAATCCGAGGTTCGCGTGGGACTGCTACCGCCGTTTTGTCCAGATGTACGGAGATGTCGTGCTCGGGTTGAAACCTGCCGACAGCAAACAGAAAGATCCTTTCGAGGAGATCCTCGACGCGAGAAAAAAGGAGCTTGGCAAAAAGCTCGACGCCGAACTTGACACTGAAGACCTGAAGTATATTGTCGCGGCATACAAATCGGCAATACAGGCGCATACATGCACCCTTTTTCCCGAAGATCCTATGGAACAGCTTCGGGGAGCTATCAGCGCGGTGTTCGAAAGCTGGAACAACGAACGCGCCATTGTCTACCGGAAACTCAACCACATACCTTCCTGGTGGGGTACCGCCTGTAATGTTCAGGCTATGGTTTTCGGAAACATGGGCAGCACATCCGGTACAGGCGTGGCATTTACCAGAGACGCTGCCACGGGAGAAAACATTTTCTACGGCGAATACCTCATGAACGCTCAGGGTGAGGATGTCGTCGCCGGGATAAGAACGCCCCTGAAAATAAACCGCCTGAAAGAGGAAAACCCGGAAATATACAATCAGCTTGACAGCATTCGTACCCGGCTCGAGCAGCATTACCGCGACATGATGGATATCGAATTCACCATTGAAAACGGCAACCTCTACATGTTGCAGTGCCGTGTCGGTAAACGAACGGGAATGGCTGCCATCAGGATAGCTTACGACATGTGCAGGGAAGGCCTGATAGATGAAAAAGAAGCTCTTCTGCGTATCGAGCCCGAACAGCTGAACCAGCTTTTGCGTCCGGTATTCGACACGAGGCAGAAAAAGAAAGCCATCGAGGAGGGAAGATTGCTTGCAATCGGGCTCAACGCCGGCCCGGGAGCGGCAACCGGCAACATATACTTCAATGCCGCCGATGCACAGGAAGCAAGAAATCGCGGAGAACAGGTGATCCTCGTCAGGATAGAAACCTCCCCGGAAGACATCAAGGGAATGTCCGTTGCCGAGGGAATACTTACCGAACGTGGAGGAACAACATCCCATGCCGCCCTTGTCGCGCGCCAAATGGGCAAAGTCTGTGTCGCCGGCTGCGGGGTACTGGAGATCGACTACAACGATGGCCTCATGCGAGTCAATGGACAAAACACTGTTTTGCGCCAGGGAGACCCGCTCTCCATTGACGGAACAACCGGCGAAGTCATAGCCGGGACCATAACAACCCGCAACTCGGAAGTGATAGAGGTCATTGCCGATAAAACACTCAAACCGGAGGATGCTCCTGTCTGGCAGATATTCAACCAGTTGATGCGGTGGGCGGACAAGTATCGCAAGCTGAAGGTCAGGGCCAATTCAGATCAGCCCGATCAGGCAGAGCTCGCCGTACAGCTCGGGGCCGAGGGGATCGGTCTGTGCAGGACCGAGCATATGTTTTTCGGTGGAAATCGTATTGACGCAATGCGGGAAATGATCCTTGCCGAAGATCCCGAAGGCAGAAAGGAGGCACTGGACAAGCTGCTGCCTTACCAGCGGGATGATTTTTACGGGCTGTTCAAGGCAATGGAATCGCGTCCGGTCACTATCAGGCTTCTCGACCCTCCTCTTCATGAATTTCTTCCGGGAACGGACGAAGAGATCGCCGATCTTGCGGAGAAAATAGGCAAACCGCTTCAGGATATCAGGAACCGTATAGTGGATTTGCATGAAGCGAATCCCATGCTCGGGCTTCGCGGATGCCGGCTCGGGATCATTCATCCCGAAATCCCGGCAATGCAGGTTCGCGCAATCATCGAGGCGGCCTGCATGATAAAGAAAGAAGGATATGATATTATTCCGGAAATCATGGTCCCGCTCGTTGGATCGGTCAGGGAGCTTGAAATCACCGGTGAAATCATCCATAAAACCGCCCGTAGTGTTATGGCTGAACAGGAAACCGGTGTTCAATACCTTGTCGGCACCATGATCGAAGTGCCCAGAGCCGCCGTCACTTCGAAAGAAATTGCCAAGGCCGCGGACTTTTTCAGCTATGGCACCAATGACCTCACCCAAATGGGACTCGGCATGAGTCGTGACGATTCGGGGCAGTACCTTCCTTCTTACCAGGACCTCGATATCTATGCGCGAAATCCTTTCGAGTCTATCGACGTTGACGGCGTTGGGCACCTCGTAAAGTTTTCCGCCAAGGAAGGAAGGAGCGTAAAAAAGGATATCAAACTGGGTATATGCGGCGAACACGGAGGCGACCCTGCAACAATCGAGTTCTGTCATTCCATAGGGCTGAATTATGTATCATGCAGCCCGTTCAGAATCCCCGTCGCACGGTTGGCCGCGGCCCTGGCTGCCTTGCGCTCCTGACAGTTGCCTGTGTTTTCCATACTGCTGCTGCACGTGTGTTGTCCGTCCCCCCTAACGTTTTCACTCCTTGTTTTCTTTCAAAGGATTTGATATATAGCTCCTCTTGCATCGTGCACAGCAGCCATCATGACAGGATTCAACCAGATCAGCATACGGGGCGCCCGGGTTCACAACCTTAAAAACATTTCTCTTGATATTCCGCGAAACAGGTTTGTGGTCATTACCGGCATTTCCGGTTCAGGCAAATCCAGCCTTGCTTTCGACACCATCTATGCCGAGGGCCAACGCCGGTTCATGGAAACTCTTTCAGCATATGCAAGGCAATATATCGGTAACATCGAACGCCCCGATGTCGACCTGATCGAAGGGCTCTCCCCGGTCATATCTATCGATCAGAAAAGCACCAGCCGGTCACCCCGCTCAACCGTCGGCACCATAACCGAAATTCATGATTTCATCCGTCTGCTTTTTGCCAAAACAGGCAAGCTGCATGACCCCGTAACCGGACAGGAGCTGAAAAAACAATCTGAAGACTCCATTGCAGACGCCATTCTTTCCCTGCCGGAAGGCACGAAAATCCAGATACTTTCCCCGCTGGTTACCGGCAGAAAAGGACACTATCGGGAGCTTTTTGAAAAACTTCTTCAGAAAGGGTACCTGCGGGTACGGATCGACGGTGAGCTCAAGGAAATGGAAAAGGGAATGCAGCTCGAGAGGTACAAAAGCCATACTATTGAACTTGTCGTTGACAGGCTTGTCATCCGGAAAGACATAAAAGAACGCCTGAAACAGGCCATCGTTCTCGGCATCGGCATGTCGGAACACAAGTCAGCCGTAATTTGCGCTCCATTCGAAAGCAAACTGCGGGAACAGTTTTTCAGCACAAAATATGCCTACAGTGACGGAACTGTTCCTCTCGACACGCTGGCACCGAACAACTTCAGCTTCAACTCTCCCTATGGTGCCTGCCCGACATGTAACGGGCTGGGGGAGATCAGGAAACTGTCAGCCGAGCTTATGGTGCCCGACAAAACCCTTTCACTGAACCAGAGTGCCATAGAACCTTTCGGCAAGCCGGGCAAGCGAAACCTCTGGCATATAATCAAAGCCATCGCGAAGCATTACAAGTTCACTCTCGACACCCCTGCAGGAAACATACCTGAAGAAGCTCTGGATATACTCCTGCATGGTTCGGGGACAAGATCGTTCGACGTGGTATACAGCTACGCGGGAAAAGACCATGTTTACCCTCAAAGCTTTTCCGGTGCCGTTGCTTATGTCGAGGAGCTTCAGAAAAATTCCGGCTCACCAAAAATCAGGGAATGGTCGGAAGGATTCATGATAAAACAGCCCTGCCCGGTGTGCAAAGGGGCACGTCTTCGCAAAGAGAGCCTCCATGTCACCGTCAATGAACGCAACATTCATGAGCTTGAATCTCTGCCGCTCCAGGCAACGCTTGATTTTTTTCATGACCTGCCGCCGAGCTTTTCGGAAAAAGAAAAAATTGTTGCCACCCCGATCCTCCACGAAATAACCAAACGCCTTGAATTCCTGCTGAATGTAGGACTCGGCTACCTTACCCTGAGCCGCGGCTCCCAGACCCTGTCGGGAGGTGAAGCACAGCGGATACGGCTTGCTTCACAGCTCGGATCGCAGCTAAGCGGTGTGCTCTATGTCCTGGACGAGCCAAGCATCGGTCTCCACCAGCGCGACAACCACAAACTCATAGGCTCCCTACAGAACCTCAGGGATATCGGTAACACTGTTCTCGTTGTGGAGCACGACAGGGACACCATGCTTATGGCAGACGAAATTGTCGACCTCGGCCCCGGAGCGGGCGAGCATGGAGGAGAAGTCGTCGCACAGGGACATGCTTCCCGACTCGGCAACAACTCCCTGACAGCGGCTTACCTCAAGGGCAGGCATGATGTTCGATCCTCCAAAAAGCGAAAAAAAACAGGAAAAACCGGTTTTCTGATACTGAAAGGTTGCCGGGGCAACAATCTGAAAAACATCGATGTCCGGTTTCCGCTCGGCTCGCTTGTCTGTGTTACCGGAGTCAGCGGGTCCGGCAAATCGACACTGGTAAACGAAACACTCTACCCGGTACTCGCCAGACATTTTTATCGCTCGAAACTACTCACGCATCCCCACGATTCCATTCAGGGACTTGACCTGATCGACAAGGTCGTCAGCGTCGACCAGTCACCTATCGGGAGAACCCCCCGCTCCAATCCCGCAACCTACACAGGGGCGTTTACGTTCATCAGGGAGTTTTTCTCCCGACTGCCCGAAGCCCGGATAAGAGGGTACAAACCGGGACGTTTCAGCTTCAATGTCAAGGGGGGGCGATGTGAAACCTGCCATGGCGCCGGGACAAAAAAGATAGAGATGAACTTTTTACCCGATGTATACGTCCAATGCGACACCTGTAAGGGAAAACGGTATAACCGCGAAACTCTCCAGGTCAAATACAGGGGAAAATCCATCTCCGACGTACTGGATATGACGGTCGAAGAAGCAAGCGAATTCTTTACCGACTTTCCACGTATACAACGGATTCTCTCCACCTTGCTGAGCGTCGGGCTCGGTTACATAAAGCTTGGTCAACCCTCTCCCCTGCTTTCCGGAGGCGAAGCACAGCGTATAAAACTTTCTGCCGAACTGGCAAAAGTTCAAACAGGAAAAACCCTCTACATCCTCGATGAACCGACAACCGGTCTGCATTTCCAGGATATCCAGCATCTGCTCGATGTTTTGCAAGGACTGGTCAACAAGGGAAATACCGTCATCATCATCGAGCACAACCTCGATATCGTCAAAAACGCCGACTGGATCGTCGACCTCGGGCCGGAAGGGGGGGACCAGGGAGGAAAGCTCATTGCAGAAGGCCCTCCCGACAAGGTGATCCGTAACTCCAAATCGCATACCGGCCGTTTCCTAAGCAGGGAGGGAAGCTCTTAGAAAGCGAAAATTCGACATTTCATACATTTCATTATTTTACTTTTACATGATACCCCAATGGCTTTAAACCCCGATACCGATGCGCCAGCTACAGCAGCCATTGTCTGTTTTTTTGATTTTTATTCTATCGCTCTTCACCTGCACTGTTATCACTGACAACGGCATTGCAGCCGGCAAAGCTTTTGCGCAAAACGACAGGGCCGCCACATTATATCAAGATTGGCAGACCCCTGACAGATTGAGGCAAGCCGACACCAGCTATAGCATTATCGTCCTGACTGCAAAAACCGAAGTCCCCGATTTAACCGGCAGAACTCCTGATGAAGCCGAACAGATTTTGCGGAAGTCGGGTCTCGTCCTTGGAAATCGCAGCTACAGGGAAAGCAGGACACCCCCTGGCATTATCATCGAACAGTATCCTCACGAGAAGACAAAAGTAGAACTTCAGAGCCCCATATCAATCGTAATAGCACAACGTCCGCACTTTGTCGTTCCCTGCGTGATTGACAAATCCCTGAAAACCGCCCTTAAAATCCTCGAAAAACATGGTTTTGAAATCGGAACAATAACCTACCGTCCCTCGGACCGTCCCCCTGAAATTGTGATTTTTCAGAGTCCTCGCTGTAATGACCGTATTACTGAAAAAATCCCTGTGAACCTCACTCTCACTGAACCTCACAAAATGGGGGCTCCGGGAAACAACTTCCGGTGGCCGGACTGGACGATTCCCGTCGGCGGGGCAGCACTGCTATTCACAGCCTTGCTCTTCTATGGAGTACGCTTGAAACACTCTCTGTCAAACCGCCACCGCACTGAAACGAGATCGACTTCTCCATCACTGGAAGTAACGATCCGGCATGACAACGGTATACAGAATATATCTGAAGGCGCAGTGCCGGATTCAGCGAACGCTGTTCGTGTACGTATCATCAGGGACGAAGGGTCGCAAGGATTGAAAACAGTGAAAAATTTACTGGTACGGAGAAAATAGCATGACACAAAAGACAGAATACACCCTCCAGGATTTTTTTGATTCCGGCACATTGTCGGGCAAAAAGCTCGATAAGCTTGGATCAAAACAATCAACGGAAGATCCGAATCGCAAACTGCTGGAAAAACTGAAAGGGTTGAAATGGTCTTGTATCCGGGAAACTATTCTGGAACATCTCAACAAAATACTGGATATAAGCATCGCCGACATCCTCGTGAGCGCATGGCAGAAAAACAACGAGATCAAAAAGTATGCTCAACCGGATCAATACCCGGAAGGCGAGACATTTCTTGTCCCTCTCCTCGAACACACCATCACTTCCCGGCATGAACCATCGCTGGAGCTGTCAATCGACAATCTGTTCAGGGAAACCATACCTTTCACTATCAACCTGGAGCTTGTTCTCAAGGGATTCGACCTTGAAATAGCCGGCGGCAAAATCATGAAGGTTCACACGGGTAAATGCTGGGGGAAGGGAAGCGTACACTGCATCGACATTCCCGTAACAGAAAGGAAAAGCAAGATAGTGCAGCTTCCCGGAACAATTGAACTGGGTGAAGGAATCAAGCTTTGAAGCAATGTTTCAAAACCCCTGAAACATCCTCTTCAATAGCATACGCAAGCTCGAATTTCTGGACCCTTGTCAGGTGGTTCGGCACAACAATACAGGGAATTCCCGCGGCATGCGCCGAGGCGAGGCCCCTTTCGGAGTCCTCAACGGCAAGCGCATTTTCAGGCTTTACCTCAAGCCTTTCAAGTGCTGCAGAATAGGGCTCGGGATGAGGTTTGGTCTCGGTCACGTCATCATGCGTTACTACAACATCAAAATAGCCGCCGAGTCCGCTTGATCGATGCATCAACTCGACCTTTTCACGAGGGCTTCCGGTTACGACTCCCATTCTGAATCTTCCGGCAAGAGTATCGAGCGTTTCGCGAACCTTCGGTCTAAGGGAAATCGGGCGATGCAGTGCCTCGAGAAACCTG
>JAKSDB010000444.1 GCA_022360415.1 Chlorobiales bacterium | reverse complement strand
TGCAGTTTCTCTGCCTTGTAGAGTTTCCCGGACTTTGCAACGATTTCCACCTTCTCGGCAGCCTTGGAAAGCGCCTTCCCTCCAACAAGAAGCGCCGCGCCTTTTATAGTATGCGCAGTCAGAAAGGCTTTTTCTTCGTCACGTTCCGCGATTGCCGTTCTTAGCGACGCAATCTGCTGTGGGATATCATCGAGGAAGTTTGCAATAATTATAGATGCTACACCTTTGTCTTCCTTTAATCTCTCGAGCATCTCCTTTTCCTGAAAAATTGCATTTTCATTACTCATCATGTCATTGGGGGTTTTATTGGTAGTTACTGTAGCAGGGGCAGGGGTACATGAAGGTTTTTCACCAAGATACTTCTCAAGCAATTGTGAGAATTCGAAATTACTTACAGGTTTTGCCATATAGTCGTTCATTCCAGCATCAAGACATTTCTCTCGATCACCTTTCATTGCATTTGCTGTAATCGCGACAATAGGCACCTGCGGGTTTATTACATTGTGTTTTTGCTCCCTTATGAGCCTTGTCGTTTCATATCCGTCCATTTCAGGCATTTGACAATCCATTAACACAAGATCATAACAAACTTCACTCATAGCCTGAAGGGCTTGAACGCCATTATGGACGACATCGGCGTTATACCCGTCTTTCTGAAGCATTGAAAGAAACACGAGCTGGTTCACCTGACTGTCTTCAACCAGCAGTATCCTGAAACTTTTTCTCTCTTCTTCCGGAATAACCGGAACATACACTGACTTTTCTGAAGGCGCATCCGACAGTACACCTTTGCGATTCAACACTTCAACAATACACGCATAGAGATTTTTCCCGGTTAACGGCTTCTTGAGAAGCATCTCTATATGCTGCCACGCAAACCCTTGCAGCCCTGTTTCCGGCTTCGAAGGGACCATTGCGACAAGAGAACAATCTTTAAGCAGGCTATGAGCTTTTATTTTCTCAAGAGCATCCTGCTGCGCCTTGTCATAATCTGTAACTCCCAACAGAATGATGTCCCAGGAAGTTCCTTCTTCGGCGGCCTTTTCCAGCTTTGTCAAACCGGACCTGATGTCAGCAGCTTCATCGAAAGAGCAGTTCCAGAGGGACAGAAAAATTTCTATCAGCTTTCGGGAAGCATCGCATGGTTCGATCAGAAACAGTTTAATACCGGCCAGCCTGGTACCTTTTTCATCTTTTTCCTCATCCGAGGGACTCTGTTTGAGGAGGTTAACTGAAAACCGGAACACCGACCCTTTACCGGGAGTACTTCTCAAATGTATTTCGCCTCCCATTTTTTTCGCGAGCCTGTTCGAAATGGAAAGGCCGAGACCGGTTCCTCCGTATTTCCTGATCGTTGAACCGTCTGCCTGAACGAAAGGCTCAAATATAGCCTGGATACGGCTTTCTTCGATTCCTATCCCGGTATCCGAAACCGTAAAGCATACCTTCACATAATCACCCGATGACTCTTCAAGCTCAACGTTCACGAGCACTTCACCTTCATCGGTAAACTTGATGGCATTGCTTATGAGGTTAACGAGAATTTGTTTGATACGGTTAGGGTCGCCTTTCAGCCGAAAAGGAATATTGTAATCAGGCAGGAAAGCATAGTTGAGACCTTTTTCCCTGGCTTTATATGCGAACATTTCCACGATTTCTTCAAGCAGGTCAAGCAGATTGAAACTAATCTCTTCGAGTTCAAGCCTGTTCGCCTCAATCTTTGAAAAATCAAGTATCTCATTCAAGAGATGAAGCAGGTTTTTTCCGCTCGCATTGATTGTTTCGGCAAACTTCCTCTGTTCCGGGTCAAGCCCGGACTCCAGCAACAGTTCCGACATGCCGATAACTCCGTTCATCGGGGTACGTATTTCATGGCTCATATTTGCCAGAAACTCGCTCTTCGACCGGTTTGCTTCCCCTGCTTCCGCAGCCATTCTGTTTGCCCGGGAGATTGATTCCTCCAGCTTCCTGTTTGCTATCACAAGCTCGTTTCTCGCCCTGTTGGCGTCTTCGACAAGATTGATGAGAGCATCGCGTTGGCGGCGTTTCAGGATTTCCGCATCATCAACGTTATCCGAAACCTCCTTCTGCCGGTTCTCCGGATAATCAGCATCATTTCCCCGCAGGTCGCCCTCAACGTCAATAAACGGCACAAATCCAAATCCTGAGGTGTCCGGTTTGATATCGTAACGCGGATCATAGCCACGTTCGGAGCAGAGCTCGTTAACCTCTTTTTTCAACTCTATGGTACGCTGCTCCCTCCCGACCATGAACCGGTTGAACCGTTCGAGGTCATCAAGTGAACGTTTCAGCTCTTTCTCTATCCTTTTCCTTTCGGTTATGTCGGTAGATATCATGACAACCGAGACCACCGCACCATCCTGCACGCACGGCCCGAAACGTGATTCAAAATCAGCCACCCTGCCGTCCTGCGTCTTTATCCTGCCCTCCAGCTTTGCCTGTTCTCCTGTCCTGAAAACCTTCTCGATAGTCGTATGGTAGATCTCCTGCTGGTTCTCGGTGATATATTCACAGAAATGCTCTCCAACCTTTATCTCTTTTCTCTGTCCCGGCATGCACTGGTTCATGTAAATAATCCTGTGCGCGGCATCGACAGCAACAATTGTGTCAGGGCTGTTGGCAAGAACGGAACTAAGGGTATTCTCACTTTCGCGAAGCGAGATAAGAGTGGCATCGAGTTTTTCCGTCGACAACTCGATTTCATAGTTTTTATCCTCGAGCTGACGCCTCAAGTCAGATAACTCTATGGATTTTCTGACTAGGTTGATATTCTGCTCTCTGAGCGCATTCTGCTTTTCAAGCAGTTCCTGCTCTATCTTTTTACTCTCAAGAGCCTGGCGCCGCAGATGCTGTAACTGCAGTTCAAGTTCTTCGTATGAAGGTTTCGCTGTCTTTCTGCTGTCCATGACACCCAGAACAGGTTATTCCGATCCCAAGATCCAGAGCACCACCGTTTCATTATGAAATTTAGCTTCGGCAAGCTTTTCAACGCACCTGTCGATAGGACCGATCTCCCCATAGGTATAAAAACCGATAATCGGCACCTCGTACCCAAGACATTTCCTGACTGCCTCAACCTCTTCAGGCGTTCTTCTGCCAAGCACCAGTTTTCGTCCCACACAACTGAACATAACGATCAGTTCCGGCTTTGCCCCTCCGAGACTCGCCAAAGCCTGTTGTGCCGCCTCACGCGCACCGTTGATAACGTCACCCCGGGAACCCGATGTCAGCGTTACAGCGCTACCCTCGGGAATAGAAGCTGCAAGGGTAATCGTACCTTTCTCCCGATCCACGTTCAGGCCGCATCGAAGCTGAAAATGACGCATCCCTGAAGAGCCTGCGCCTTCATCGATCAATCCGAACGGATACTCCATACAGATCCCGGGCAACCGTTTTGAACGCTCTTCACCAAGAAATTCCCTGTACAGTTCAAGGGCACTGACGTTGTCGAACTCCCTGACGACGTTCCCTTCCGAAGAAGTGCAGTAGAAGCTGTTGCCTATTGATTCAAAGCCGCTTCTCACACCGATACCGGTTCGAAATGCTCCTCTGAAAGAAACAAGAATGCCGACAATGGCATCCCGGTATACCTTGCCGTTATAATACTGAAAAGTATGTTTGAAACGCATATCATCACCGAGATACCCTCCGGCAATCTCAAAGTCGCCGCCCAGAATCTCCTGAAGCCCTTTGAGAACCCTCAAACCATCTCCTCCCATCCCATTGGGAAAAACCAAAAGAGAAGACGCCTCATCGATAACCGCCCGTGAGCGGATATCGGCAATCAACTCCTTTGCACATGAATCTTCACCTCTGCTCATATGCAACCCGATGCCGGGAAGCAGGCTTAACACGCTCGACCTGATCGCCATAATGACAACCGATCCCTCGGAAAACCCTTCCGGCGAAATTTCTCCGGCAGTTGTTCCTCCAACCATCGGCGTCTCTCCGGCTACCGCCGTAATGCCTGACAGCAGGACTTTATGGTCGAATCTCATTGCCGCGAAAACAATCAGAACATCGGCCTTGCCGCCTGCCTTTTCAAGAGCGCCCCTGCATGCCTCGGCGCCCGCTTCATGAGAGTCTTCGAGATGGCTCGTCCCAACACCAACAGTAATGGCAGACATGGATTTCAAACCCGGTTGAGCGTTTCAGAGTATGCCATGCGGCAAACCTTTTCTCCCCCGTGTTTTCACAAAAACAAGTACGAATGAATAGTGCTAATGCTTACAATACCTGGCGAGACGGGGGAAGTCTTTGAAAACTAAAATACCCATTTTACTGCATTATTCCCAGCAGAGAGACCTGCCCCGGCAAAACATGTAACCTGAGGGCACCTCTATTTATTGTCATGAGCGGTTCAAGTGCAAGGCGAACGGAGCCGGAGAAACCCTCTCCTATCCGCTCAACGATGCAATTGAATCGCGGAATAAATAAAGGGTACCTCTATTAATTGTCGTGAGCGACCTGAAGACAAGGCGGACGGAGCGCAGAAACCGGAGTGTACACAGAGTACATGAGGATTTCGAGCACCGACCAACGACGTATTCGGGGCGCGCAACAAATTAATAAAGGTGCCCTAAAGAGAGGTGCCCTTGAATCAGAACGCATAGTTAAGGTACTTGAAAAGAACAAGGCGCCATTGCTTGGAGGCGGTATACTGCAAAAGAGAGCGATTGATCTTTTCAGCAAGGGGACTGCCCGGGGGAAGCGCGATTGCATAATACTCATGCCTGAAAGACTGCTCCAGAATCCGAATACCCTTCACAGCTCCGGAAGCCGTCATATAACGCATAATAGGTTCATCGTACACAACGGCATCGATACGGCCCCGCTGAAGAGCCTGCAATGCGTCCTGAATTGTATCGAATTCATGAAACGAGATATACTCCTCGGCAAGATACTGCATACTTGTAGAACCGCTCACTGTTCCTGTCCTGACAGCATGAAGATCTTGCAGCCCTTTCACAGGCGCATCGAGCGACCCGACAGTCAGCGCGGTTGTAATCGCCGCCGTAAAACCCGAGATAATCACAAGACTTGCAAACATCCACACAAGGGCTACCAGCCTTCCCCCGGGAGTTTTAGGCGCTCTGTCACCGTAACCGACCGTTGTCATGGTGACAGCCGACCACCAGAATCCTTCCCATATTCCCTTCGCAGGCGGTCCCCCGAACTGTTCCGGGTTTTTCACCCGTTCGAAAAACCATACGAGAAACCCCGAAACGAACAATACAAACGCAAGAAGTACAACAATTCGTAAAAAACCTGAAGAAAAAAACACCTGGACCACACGCCCCCAGTCCGATCCGTTTTCTCTCACTGCAATTGCAAGACCCGAGAGGAAAAAGGGCTGGGAAAAGTCAACGAAACTTTCTCTCTCAGCGGTCACGCTTATAGCCGCCACACTGGCGTCAAATTCTCCTGCTGCAACTTTTTCAAAAAGATCGGACAGTTCCGACTCCCTGAATTCGAATGAAAAACCGTTGTCCTGTGCAATTTTCTTCCATAACTCGACACCGATACCTTCCCACTCTCCCCGGGCGTTTATCATTGAAAAAGGCGGCGCCTGCTTCGTGCCGATAACAAG
>JAKSDB010000267.1 GCA_022360415.1 Chlorobiales bacterium | reverse complement strand
GGTTTTTCCGTACAACTGATTGCTGTTTCCAAAATACGACCGGACTCTTGCCCGAAGGCTTTTTGCTTTTCCGACATAGATTACCTTGCCCGAAGCGTTTTTAAACTGGTACACACCGGGAGCGGATGGCAGGGCGGCAACTTTTTTTTCCGGTGATTTCTTTTGTGCCGTTTTTTTTGTTTTGTCAGCAGACCGGGTCATTTGCAATCATGATAACAAGCCGGGAAGTCAAAAACCAAGGTAAAAAAGAAATAAAAAAGGCGCGGTAGAAAACCGCGCCTTTTTTGCTCTGTTATTTGAGCATGCAATCAGTGCATTGCAGCATCACCTGCTCCTTTCGGATATCTCAGGCTGTCGACCAGCTCCTGGATGTCTTCCGGAGGTGCCGGAGTTATTTTTGCGACAATAAAGCTGACGGCAAAGTTGATAAGCATACCCACCGTGCCGATACCTTCAGGTGAGATACCGAGGAACCAGTTGTCGGCATTGTTCGCCGCCGGATTGATGAACTTGAAGTAGATAATGTAAGCGGCGGTGAAGCCGATACCGGTCAGCATGCCGGCGATAGCGCCTTCCTTGTTCATCTTCTTGTAGAAGATACCCATGATGATGACAGGGAAGAACGACGACGCGGCAAGACCGAAGGCGAATGCGACAACCTGAGCCACAAACCCGGGAGGATTGATGCCGAAATAACCCGCTACAAGAACAGCGCAAGCAACTGCGATACGAGCGATCAGTACCTCCGATTTCTCGGTCAGGTCGGGATTGATCTGTTTTTTGATAAGGTCATGCGCGACCGAAGTCGAGATGACCAGCAGCAGCCCGGCAGCAGTGGAAAGCGCTGCGGCAAGACCACCTGCCGCGACAAGCGCGATGACCCATGGGGGAAGGTCGGCGATTTCAGGGTTTGCCAGAACCATGATATCCCGGTCGATATAGAGCTCGTTTGCGTTGTCGGTTGGTTCATTGGATATGAGGCGCTGGTCATGGGCACCCCTTTCATCGATAAATGCAGGTTTGCCTGCAAAGGCCTTGCCGTTGACATACTGAACGGCGCCGTCATCGTTTTTGTCAACCCAGGCAATCAGGCCGGTCCCTTCCCATGTCTTGAACCATGAAGGAAGTTCTGCATACTGGGTGTTGCTGACGGTATTGATAAGGTTGTAGCGGGCGAATGCCGCAACAGCTGGTGCTGTGGTATAGAGAAGGGCGATAAAGACAAGCGCCCAGCCCGCGGAAACACGTGCGTCGCGAACCTTCGGGACTGTGAAGAAACGGACGATGACATGCGGAAGTCCCGCCGTTCCTACCATCAGGGCAAAGGTGATGAAAAATACGTCGATCATTGGTTTGCTGCCGTCGGTGTAGGCGGTAAATCCAAGCTCACGGTGAAGACCGTCAAGCTTGTCGAGAAGGAAACCGCTTCCATATGCTTCTGTAAGCATGCTGCCGAATCCCTGCTGGGGAAGAGGTGTGCCGGCAACCATCATGGAGATGAAGATGGCAGGGACCATGTAGGCGAAGATAAGCACGCAGTACTGCGCAACCTGCGTATAGGTGATCCCTTTCATGCCGCCAAGGACGGCATAGAAAAACACAATACCCATACCGATAAGAATACCGATATTGATGGGGACTTCGAGGAACCTCGAAAAAACAACACCGACACCGCGCATCTGGCCTGCAACGTAGGTGAAGGAAACAAAGATCGCACAGATAACGGCAACAGTCCTCGCCGCGTTGGAGTAGTAACGGTCGCCGACAAAATCAGGTACGGTGAACTTGCCGAATTTCCTGAGATAGGGGGCGAGAAGCAGGGCGAGCAGCACGTAGCCGCCGGTCCAGCCCATGAGATAGATCGAACCGTCGTATCCCATGAAAGAGATCAATCCGGCCATTGATATGAACGATGCCGCCGACATCCAGTCAGCCGCGGTAGCCATGCCGTTTGCCAGAGGCGGTACGCCGGCCCCGGCAACATAAAATTCCTTGGTTGAGCCTGCCCTTGACCATATCGCAATGCCTATATAGAGCGCAAAGGTCAGACCGACAATAAGGTACGTCCACGCTTGTACATCCATAATGTTTTCTTGTTAATGATTGTTGAGAAAAACTGCATCGGGATGGTTAATCCTCGTGTACGTCATACTTTTTGTCCAGCCGGTTCATCAGGCTGACATAAACGAAAATCAGGAGGACAAAAACATAAATCGAACCCTGTTGAGCGAACCAGAATCCCAGTTTGAATCCGCCGCCGCCGGTCCATTCAGGGAAACGGATTGCATTGAGCGGTTCGGCAAGCAGGATGCCGAAACCGTAAGAAACAACAAACCACACCACAAGCAGCCCCAGAAGGTACTTGAGGTTTGTTGCCCAGTACTCCTGTAGTTTTCCTTTTTCCATGACACAATGGTTTAAAGGTTGTAGGAAATGCGCCTTAAAAAAAAGGCCCGCAACAATTTAATGAAAAAAAATGATCCGGATGAAAAGTAGGTTATTAACAATTGTTAATAATATGGTATTTATCCGGCGATAAAAAAAAGCCGCAGAGTACTCTGCGGCTTTTCCAGAGCGAATGAACCTCTGTCATGACTGAGCGATACGGCTTAGAAAGTGATGTTTGCCCAAATTTCCGGTCTCCAGCGAGTATCTTTGTCAGCATCATTCATATTCCTGTCGCGGAAGCGGACAGTCGGTGAAAGTGTGAAGGTACCCATGGAAGAGTCATAAACTTTCCAGTTGTACTGCGCCCAGACAAAAAGGTTATCGTAGTCACCTAGTGTTGCAGGGTCTGGCGCGCTTGTTACATCAGCAGCGTTGTAGCCAACCCATGCTCTGACCGGGCCGTGCTCGGCTTTCACTCTGAACACGTAGGCAGAATAATCCGCAATCTTATCGTCATCGACCAGGCCAATGCCGTCATTAGTATAGAAACAGCTCAGGGTGATTTTGGTGTCTCCTGCCGGAATGATGACGTTCGTACCGAACGTGAAAGGGGCGGTACCGGCTTCAGGGATATTACTACTAGGATCTCCCGTATTAAAGTTTTGTGTCCGTGTGACGGCAGCGAGCAACTGCGGATCGATGGTGACGTCGCCGATGTTGGTTTTGTACATCAGGTGAACGGCATACTCATCCCTTAAAAACGATTCGCCGGTTGAATCCCAGTCTCCATCCTCAAGAACACAGAGTGTTGCGTTCAGCTCGCCGGGACCAACTTTCGTTCCGTAATTGAGGCCGAAAACACGGTCATTGTTAATGAGAAAATAAGGAATGCCCACCGCGCTGGTCGGGTAGACGGCAAGGTCGAAAATCGGATTGTTGAAGCTGTTGATCGGCATGATACCGAGAATATAATGTGAATTCTGCATCATCCGGCCAAAGTAGATCTGGTTGACGCCGAAATGATCACTAAGGCTGTTCGGGAAGTAATTATATTCTTTGCCATTTAGTTCAAGAGTTTCTCTGCCTTCACCTGAACTAATGGTGGCGAACCAGCCTGCTGATTCACTGGCAAGCAGGGCTTTTGCGAAGTAGCCCGAGCCAAGGTCCGCTGCAATTTTGAGGCGAAGCCTGTAAAGCCAGTAAAGCTCCTCGTCCCATTCATCAGCAGCGCCTGATTTCGTGATTTCCGTTCTTGCCCTGACCTGCGCGTCACCGCTGACTTTGATTGCAGCTTCTGCCGGGGAAGCGAAAGCCGCAACAATCGCAAGTCCGAACACAAGCGATAGCAGTTTTTTCATGATTTTTTCTCCGTTAGGTTTTGTGTTGCTTTGAGAACAAAACTTTTACGCCTGTATGCTCAGGCATAAAAGCTTTCCGGAAAGAACAATGATACTCTAAACATGAAATGTATATAAAACAGATTAAAAAAAGAAGTTAGTTTTTAAGGTGCCTCGATTTATTTATTCTGCGCTTCAATTGCATCGCCGATCCCGGCCTGTCAGGATCGAAATCTTCATGAGGCCGTCTCAAGAGGGCGGCGGGTTTTCTGTTTTCAGTCGCCCTCGGGTTTCACCCCGGAGATACATCTTCCAGCCAGTGCCGGTATGAATGCCGCATCAAGTGCGGTCTGCGTGTGTTGTGTGCGCCTTTTACAGATCGACAATCAGCCCGACCGAGCTGAAGCTTTCGATATCATAAAAATACATCCCGTGACGGCTCTGTCCGTTATAATAGTTATAGGCGACCCGTACGTTTTCAAGGCCGAGCGCGGTCAGTCTCCAGCCTGCCTGAAGACTCCATGTCCCGTGCAGGCCGTCGGTCCTGTTCAGCCCGTCATCCCATTCGGGGAGAAGCTTGAAATCGGCCGCGAGGTAGGTGTTGCCCGGCGTCATCAGTTCGGCCCCGGCCTGGAGCGAATGACGGCTTATGCTTTCGGGTATGGTGTGGAAGAGATATTGATAGCCGAGATAAAAGCGGTAATCTTCGGAGGAAAGAGCAAGGACAAGATTGACGAACTCCCTGCTGTAGGTGAACGGTATACCGAAGGGGCTTTTTTCCTCGTTTATCCACCGGCCGGCTTCATCATCGTAGTGCCCGTCTTCGAAATGAGCGGAGATGTGGCTGATACGGAGCCTTGCGGAAAGCTGGTCAAACGGCAGGATGTCGTTCTCGAATTTTTTTTCCCAGGAGAAATTTACACCGAACAGGTAATCGATCGTATCGACAGGAAACTTGAAACTGTCTTCCCTTCTCAGAAGGGAGTACGTGGCGAAATCGATACCGAACGCAAATCCGCCGTTCTCGTCCCTGAACAGGTCGGCAGACGTGCCGATATCAAGCTGGAGGAGGTCGTCATCGAGCCATGGCATGACCGCTATCCTCGGTTCAAGGGGGTCTGCAAGCAGCGGGCTGAACATTGTCCGTAGTGAAGGGGCAGCGGCTGCCGTGGAGCAGCAAACGATGAGCAGGAGGAGGCTGAGCGGGGTAATGTATCTTTTTCTCATGGATAAGGTATTACGTGTTGTTTTCAAAAACGCGGCTGCTCCTGCAGGCTGTTTTTTCCTTCGGCAAGCAGCATTTCCAGGACAGCTGTCCTTACGGCAACGCCGTTTGTGACCTGCTCGAGCATGACGCTTTTTGAGTAGCCGGGCGGCTGGATACGGTCTGCCACGTTGCTCGATATC
>JAKSDB010000052.1 GCA_022360415.1 Chlorobiales bacterium | reverse complement strand
GACCGGAATTTCAAGAATTTTTCCGCCAGCCTGTTTGACCTTCATCTTTTTGAGCAGTTCGGGCGCAAGGTTGAAAAGGGCGATGTCGGGATAGTCAATCAGTTTCAACCCCTGACCCTTCGCATGCACCATAATGGTATCACTGTAGGTAAGCCTTTGCTTTGCTTCCAGCGGAAAATCGACAATAATATGCTCCGATCCCCCATGATGGCCGAGCACAACCCCTTTCTCTCCTTTTGCTTCACCTGAAACAACTATCGCGGCGTTACCGACACACGAATAAATCTGCAGGGCATTGTTCGGATGGTCGAACGGCTTGTGCGTGTCAGCGGTACAGCTCACCCCCGGCTCTACATGATCCCCCGCCAGACCGAACGCGCTGTCGCCAACCTGAACGTTCAGGGTTATACCGCCGATAGAGGGAAGCAGAAACGGTTCACCGCGGTGGTCAATGCTCCAGCTCCCCCTCGTCTTTGGCGGCCCCGGCTGGCATTGCAATAAAAATTCCACGAGATTGTTTTCATTTGTTTTCAGCATAACTCACTTCTTTTAAGTCAAAATTCAAAAGGGATAATGAAAAGTCAAAAAGCAACCATGGATCACCAGGCGATTATCCCCATTTACAGGCACTCCAACATCAAACCCGTTCCCCTATCACCAAGGTCGTTTTACCAGTGTTTACCATATGCCCCTGTTTATGGGCACCTCTATTTATTTTGTTGCGCACCATGATTACTTCGTTGATCGGTGCTCGAAATCCTCATGTACTCTCTTGTACACTCCGGTTTCTCCGGCTCCGTCCGTCTTGTAGCGCTCGCGACAATTTATAGAGGTGCCCTTCAATGTACACACAATCAATCTGACTTAAAAAGTCACAAAAAGCTGTCGATCGCCGTGTTTTTCTTCCGGAAACAGTGCGTAAACTCCCTGTTTTTTTTTGCGATTTGCCCTTTTTACCACTAAATTTATCGGATACACATGCGGTAATGGGCAACTCGGTAGTATCATTCCTTCATAGATCAGACTGCCCGTTTTCGGCTCGAAAAACTGAAAAGGCAGTCGTGAATTGCAACTGCTGTAGGTGCGCTGTGATATTCTTGTACATTCTGTGAATGAATAAACCGAGGACCGACTATGATGAACATCAAAAAAACACTCACAGAAGTCCAGGAATGGTTTTCCGGAACATTCAATACAAGGAAACGCAAGGGCGTCTTTGCCGCGGCGGCCGTTGCAGCGATACTCGGTATCTCGGGCATATACCTGACAATTTCGTCACAGTTTTACAGCTACGATGACGAGCTTGGCCTGACCGGTGAAACGGAACAGGTCATTATAGAGAATGAAGAATCGAAATTTTCCAATACCATTTCGGAAGGGACTATCCAGAAGGGCCAATCCCTCTATGGCATTCTTACCGGAGAAGGCCTCACCCCTGCCCAGGTGCATGAAATAACAACGCAGCTCAAAGGAAGTTTCTCTATCAGGAACTTCCGGCCCGGCAAATCCTACCTGATCGAAAAAGATCCTTCCGGCAACTTTCTTTGTTTTACCTATCAGCAATCTCCGTCGAATATTCTGCACGTGCAGAAAAATCCGGAAACACAGGTATTCAATATCTGGCAGGAAACCTTCGAATACCGAAACCGTGTTTCCGCTCTCACAGGAACGATATCTTCCAATCTCGCGGCGGAGCTTCAGCAGCATAACCGTTACGGACTTATCACCCAGCTCCAGAAACTCTTCGCATTCCAGATAAACTTCAAAAGGGATATTCAGCCGGGCACTGCCTATAACATCCTGTTCGAGGAGAAATGGCTCGAAGGTGAGTTCATCGGTACCGGCAACATACTTGCCGCTGAAATATTTATCGACAACACGCCAACCACAGCCTACCGCTACACAGATTCCGGAGGGAATACCGGCTACTACGACGAGAAGGGAAAATCCGTTATCAGCTCCTTTTTTGTCAATCCCTGCAACTATTCAAGGATTTCAAGCCGTTTCGGATACAGGGTACACCCTATCCTGAGAAGGCGGCACTTTCACGGTGGTGTTGACTTTGCCGCGCCAAGAGGAACTCCCGTGTATGCTGTGGCCGACGGCAAAATTGTTTTTCGGGGCAGGAAGGGTGCCGCCGGCAACATGGTAACCATTTCCCACACAAACGGTTACCACACCAAATACCTGCACCTGAGCCGTTTCAGCGCCAACGCGCGGTATGGAAGCCGGGTAAAACAGGGCCAAGTTATCGGTTACGTGGGTTCCACCGGCAGGTCTACCGGTCCCCACCTGGATTTCAGGGTCGTTCATCACGGAAAACTCAAGAACCCTCTTGTCGCCCTCAAGTCAGCCTGTAAAACAAAGGCTCTCCCGAAGACAGAGATGGAAAATTTTCTCGCCCGGATATCGAATTTCCGCATGCAGCTTGAAAATGGCAACATCCTTGTTGCCGGGCTTGCAAAACACCCTGCCGGCAACGCATCTGCTCTGAACTGATTTTTCTGCTTCAGTGCAAAGGCGGCATACATATCCATGCCGCCTTTGCTGTTTTCTCCCCTGGTGCAACCTTTCTCAGACCCGATCTGTTGTTTTCATAGAGAAAGAACGACAACCGGTTTGAACAATGTTCCTGTTTATCGCGCTCTTCTGCCTGCTGTCAAGCCTTCATATGACGGCTTGTGCGGCACAACAATCGGAAAACGATTCTGAACCAAACGGTTTCAGGGTAGTCACAGTGTCGAGGGGCCTCGTATTTCCCTGGTCGGTAGCATTTCTTCCCGGAGGTGATTTTCTGGTCACTGAAAGGGGAGGCAGGATGCTGCTGCTCGGAAATGACGGCAAAACCCGTGTTGTGACCGGCCTTCCCGACATTCATTCCGCTGGCCAGGGCGGATTGCTCGATGTTATCACGGACCCTGATTTCAAGTCAAACCGGACGATTTATTTTTCTTTTGTCGCCAAAGGCCCGGGAGGAAGCGGGACCGAGGTTGCACGTGCGGTTCTGGAAGATGCCGAACTGAAAAACACACGGATTATTTTCAGGGCGAAACCGAAGACACCGGGGAACATACACTTCGGTTCGCGCCTTCTCGCGTCTCCTGACGGCACCCTCATCATCACACTGGGGGAGAAAGGCCGGATGCGTGAGGCACAAAATATTTCAAACCATCTCGGCTCGATCATCCGCATCAATCCTGACGGCTCCATACCTCAAGACAATCCGTTTCTCGACCGTAAAGGCTACCCGGCCGCATTGTACACTTACGGCAATCGCAACATACAGGGTATCGCCCTTCATCCCGAAACCGGTATAATCTGGTTCCACGAGCACGGCCCGAAAGGCGGCGATGAGATCAACATACTCATGCCCGGCGTGAATTACGGGTGGCCGGTCATAACCTACGGCGTGGATTACAGCGGGGCAGTCATTTCAGACAAGACTGCCGCCCCCGGCATGGAACAGCCGGTCGTTTACTGGGTCCCTTCCATTGCCCCGTCAGGAATGACTATTTATGACGGTACACTTTTCCCGAAGTGGAAAGGGAACATTTTTATAGGAGCACTTGTCCAGAGACATCTCAGACGTGTGGTGCTTCGGGACAACAACGTTGTTAAACAGGAAATACTGCTGAAAAATTTGAAAGAGCGTATCCGGGATGTTCGCACGGGCCCTGACGGGTTTCTGTACCTGTTAACGGACAGCGCGAACGGAAGGCTGCTGCGTCTCGAACCGCATCCCGGCCAGTAACGCTAAAAATATCGCCTGATCCTGAGAGCCCCGGTTACTCTCCTTTATTCATCCACCTTTTTCCGCAAACTCTTGATGCGACTCCTCCGAGCCTTGTTTTCAAGCCGTTTTTCTTTTGAAACAGCTGTAGGCCGGGTTGCTTTTCTTGCTTTCCGTACTGTCAGTGCCTGCTGCACAATCGCTTTCAGGCGGTCAAGGGCTTCCTGCCTGTTT
>JAKSDB010000270.1 GCA_022360415.1 Chlorobiales bacterium | reverse complement strand
GTCACCGGAATTATCGGTAAGATCTGCTGCACCAAGCGTTATGGCAACCGGGAACTGGTCGAGCCAGAAGGTCTTTGAAAGCCCGGCATTGAGGTTGATCCCGTTCCAGTCGACAATAGCATTGAATTCCTCGAAAAGTTCGTAGGCTACGTTGCCGAACACATAGGTACCGTCTTCTCCCTTACCGGCTGCAATGTCTGCCTCACTCTTTTCACCGAAACGGCCGGATCCGACGCCAACGCTGAAATGCAGTTTGGAAGAGCCAATATCGTTAGTGAACATGTCGCCCTGGAGGCCATGGCTTACCACGAGGTAAAAACTCTCTCCGGAATCACCGCCCTCCGTAAGCATGACATTTTCAACACCGGCACCGACAGCTGTGCCTCCGCCGAAGTCGTGATGAAGATGCACGCTCATTGAATACTCTTCCCATTCATCAAGGTCGAGGGAAATAAAGGCGATCTGAGCCCCAAGGTTCTTGATTGGGTCTCCGACGCCGACACCAAGTACCGCCGCGCCATCTGCTTGATCGGAATAAGGAGCGTTCACCGTACCGCCCACACCGGCAAAGACCACTCCGTTCGCCGCACCCCAGGCAATAGGGGTTGTCATTGATTTGCCATGAATGTTCGGCAAAACAGTTTGCGGAATGTTGCTCGGCTCGACGGCAAAAGATGCCGCCGGCATGCAGACAAGTGCTGCAAGAATGAAAAATAGAACACGTTTCATGGGGGAATAGTGTTTTGGGTTAACAAAAAAACTGCCTATGGATCAACTGTGAGGATTCACCTGCTGCCTGAACAATGTTGTATTGTTCACCCGTTAATAACCGGGGAAGGTTCCGGGAAAAAGAGGTTGTTTTTCCCGGCTCTTGTTTGGCGGGTGAGAGAATCAGTTCTTCTGTTCTTCGAGATAGGAACCGTAGGTTTTGTAGCTGTAATATCCTTTATAGCCATAACGCCCGTAATATCGACCATATTTACCGTAACCGGTTTTCCCCGATGGACCTATGATGGCGACTCCAAGCAACCGGTGTTTGAG
>JAKSDB010000318.1 GCA_022360415.1 Chlorobiales bacterium | reverse complement strand
AATTCAACGTTATTGTAACCGGTCCCACAACGCTTGCAGCCCTTTTGAACAGTCTGCAGATGGGTTTCAGAACGCTTGCAATACAGAAAAGGACCGGTGAAGTGTGGAAAGTGCTGGCACAGGTCAAGACTGAATTTGCACGGTTTGAAGATGTACTTGTGAAGGCACAAAGCAGGATAACACAGGCGGGCACAGAGATCGACAAGCTTGTCGGGGTAAGGACCCGTGCCATTCAAAGACGTCTGCGGCAGGTGGAAAATGTTTCAGGGGAAAAGAGCCAGATCACTGAGGAAGATGCTCGGGAAACGCTGGACGCAGGGACGGATCGTGAGGAATGAAATGGGTGACTCGTTACTTATCTTTCAGCGCTTCCGCAATGGCTTTTGCGAAATGAGGGCCATCGTAGTATTCAGGAATAACGTCAACCTCCACACCGAGATCCCTGAGTGCTTTTGCAGTTGTGTTGCCAATTGCGGCTACAAGCACTCCGGCAGGAAGGGCAGTAGAGCCGACTGCCTTGAAATAGTTCTGGGCGGTTGACGGGCTGGTGAACGAGAGGCACGAGATTTTACCTTCTTCGACCATTTTCTTTACCGTCTCGGTGACTTCGAGATCCGGAGGGTTGTTTTCATAAACGGTAATGGAGTCGCAGGAGCCCCCCTGTTCCTTAATGGCCGCTGGAATGATGCCGAGGGATAGACTGCCGCGAAGAAAAAGAAACCGTCTGCCCTGAATTTTTCTCGTACCGATTTCCTGCATAAGGTTCACGGCATCGGCTGTTTTTGGAAGAGGCTCCGTTGTTATTCCATATCCGGCAAGATCTTTTGCGGTAGTTTTTCCTACGGCAAACACACTGATCTTTTTCATCTGTTCCAGCTCATCGGGAGCTTCTTTTTTCACTCTCTCAAGAAAATAGTGAACACTGTTCGGGCTGGTGAAAAAAGCTCCGGCATAGCTGGAAATGGGAGGGATTCGCCAACCGGAAACCTGCCTGATCTCGATTGTCGGAAAAACAATCGAGTCCAGGTTGTGTTTTTTCAGCTCATGTACAAATGATTCCGCCTGGTGCTTCGGTCGTGTGACGAGAACAGACTTCATCAGCAGGTTTTTCTGATTTCCGCCAGGATTTCACTGGCCCCGAGCTTGAGCAGCTCTTCCGCCAGATTGATGCCTGCCTGTTCAGCCTGCTCAGGCGTTGTGCAGTCTTCCAGGGTGGTTTCGTCACGGATAGCCCGTTTCCCGTCAACCGAGCCGACGTATGCGAGCAGATGCAGTGTGCTGTTTTTCAGGCTTGCATAAGCACCTATCGGAATCTGGCAACCGCCCCGTAGGTGACGGAGGAGCGCTCTTTCGGCCTTGGTGCAGAATTCGGTATTCGGGTTGTTCATGACTTTGACGATTTCTTTTGTCTCTTCGTCATCTGAACGTGTTTCAATTCCCAGTGCACCCTGACCAACAGCCGGAAGCATGGTTTCGTGAGGAAGGATTTCCGAAATACGATCGCCGAAATTGAGGCGATGTACGCCTGCGTATGCAAGCAGCATAGCGTCAAAGTCACTTTCGTCGAATTTCTTGAACCGGGTATTCAGATTGCCACGTATATCCCCGATCCGGAAATCAGGCCTCATACTGAGCAGCTGGGATGTTCTGCGAAGGCTGCTGGTTGCTATTTTTGCATCCTGGCAGAGAGTTTTCAGACTCTCGCCGTTTTTTGAGATGATTACGTCCCTGGTGTCTTCTCTCTCGGTGAATGCTGAAAGCATCAGTCCTTCCGGAGTTTCAGTCGGAACATCTTTGAGGCTGTGCACAGCAAGATCAATCTCGTTTGCAATCAGGTGCTTTTCAATGTCTTTTGTGAAAAGCCCCATGTCTCCGATCTTGGAAAGAGGGGAATCGAGTAGCACGTCTCCGGTTGTTTTAACCAGTTTGAGCTCTATGTTGAGTTCCGGGTAGTGTTTTGAAAGTTCAGCTTTGGTGAATTCAGCCTGCCAGAGGGCCAGGGGGCTTGATCTGGTACCGATAATTAATTTTTTTTTCAATGCGGTTACTGATTAGCGTTTAACTGATTATTTGGTTCGTTGGTTTTGTTCTTCAAGGTCAAAAATGTTTCTCACGAGATTGACTCTGCTGGGGATGGTATCTGCAGTATCGACCGGTGCCTTGAGCATTTTGATTGGATGGTGCAGGATCTTTTTGAGAATCCTGTCGGTCAGTCGTTCCATTCTTTTCAGTTCTTCTTCACTGACCTTGTAACGGAACCTCTCGAGCTCTTTTTCCTTGATTTCAAGGAATTTTGACTGGAGGTCTACAATGGTAGGACGTACTTTCAGTGTGTTGATCCAGCGGCCGAAGCCAACAAGCTCTTCATCGATGATTTTCTGGACTTTCGGCAGTTCCGCTCTTCTCATTTCAAGGTTTTTATCGATGATGTGTTTGAGATCGTCGATATCCTTGAGGAACATGTTTTTGAGTTTGCCGATTTCAGGATCGACGTTACGGGGCAGGCCGAGATCGAGGATAATAACCGGTTTCAGTCTTCTTTTCTGCATACTCTGCTGAAGCTCCGGTTCAGTTAAAACATAATCCTTTATGCTTACTGCGGTTATGATAATATCGAACTCATGGAGGTGTTCCTTGTATGTTTCATACGGGAGTACCTGATTGGTGCCAAGCTCCCCGGCAAGAGTCTCTGCCTTGGAAAGTGTCCTGTTCGTGATAACTATGTTCCGTGCGTTTTTCTGGAACATGTGTTTTGCGGCAAGTTCTCCTGTTTCTCCTGCTCCTATCAGCAAAATCTTTTTCATGGACAGGTTGGAGAATATTTTCTGCGCGAGCTCAACTGCGGCGTAGCTGACGGAAACCGCGCCTTCCATGATCTTTGTTTTGGTCTTGACTTTTTTTGCGACGCTGAACGCAGTGTGGCAGAGACGGGTCAGAAGAATACCGGCGGACTGGACTTCCACAGCTATTCTGTACCCTTCTTTTACCTGGCCGAGGATTTGCCCTTCGCCGAGAATCAGCGAGTCGATCGCGCTTGCCACCTCAAAAAGATGCCGTGCGGTGTTGCAGTAGAAACGGTTGAAAAAGTGTTCGGGGCGTACATCGTGATGCGCGTCCTTGTATGCGATGAGATATTCTTTCAGGTAACGGCAATCCACTTCCGGCATTCCGGGCACGACATACAGCTCCGTTCGGTTGCAGGTGGACAGTGCCATGGCTTCCTGCGCAATGCCGTCATCAATCAGGTTTCTCAGGAATTCCTTTGCCTGGGCTTCCGGAAGCGAGACTCTTTCACGGATTTCAATAGGTGCGGTTTTGTGATTGACACCAACTGAAATAATGTTCATGATGTGAGTGGTTTGGTTGCTTGCCTGAAAACGATATGATCTTGCCGGTGGTAACAGTTAAAACTCAGTGAAACAAAATATACCGTATAGCGTTGAAATTATCAAACATCACGGGCTTAAAAGCTTGTGCTGTGAAACGTTGGAGAAAAAATGCTCATCAGAATAATCAAAGAGGTGATCACAACGAAGAGAATGATGAGGATGTATGCCATGTGAAACGTATCCCACCCGAAGAGTTTTTTGATGAAAAGACTTGCGCCATAAAACAGCCAGATGACAATCAGCGCTATGAGCCTGGTTTCAAAAAGGTTGATGACTTCAGATGTCTGGATCGTGCCAATGGCTCCTGCCAGAAGTGTTATGGTAAGAAACAGGAACCCGAACGCGACGGCATGTTTGATAAGCAGTTCCAGAACCTCCAGGTTCGGCAGGTTCTCGAAAAGAAAGCCGAATTTGTTGTTTTTTATCTGACGAAAAAGCAGGAGATAGAGAAAACTGTACAGCCCGGCTATGGCGATGGCACTGAAGCTGAATATGGCGGAAAGAAGGTGAATACCTATGCCAAGGCCACTGAACGCAGGGCCGTCTCCCGATGAAGACAGGAAAAGAACAGAGGCGAGAATCTCGGCGCCGGTAGCAAAGGAAAGAATGAAAAAACCGGTTTTATCGGTTTTGGTTGAAAACTCGATGAACATATAGGTCACGGCAAGCGTCAGGGCGACCATGGTCATAAGCATGGGGCTTGAATAGTCCAGCCTGTACCCTTCGGGAGCGGTGAGAAAACCGATGTAAGCGATGTGCGTGACGATAGTGACGATCAGCGCCGGTTGCTTATATGTTTTTGCAATGGCGCTGCTCCTGAAAAAATCGGCTCCGTAAAGCACGAGGGATAATATGTACAGCAGGGATACCGTACCGTTCAGTATCGTGAGCAGAGTATTGTTCAACAGTGCATTATCCATGAGTATCGTACAGGAACATTGGCGGTGTCCTTCGTAAGCATGAAAAGTGTGTGAAAAGAACCGGGCAGGAGTCAAAAAAAGTGTATATTCGCCCGGATCGAAATGAAATATAAATATTTGTCTCGAAAAAGATGAGTATGAAACAGAATATTCGAAATATCGCGATTATTGCTCACGTCGATCACGGTAAGACGACGCTTGTCGATGCAATTTTCCGTCATACAGGAGCTTTCAGGGAAAACCAGCAGGTCGATGCCCGTGTGCTGGACTCCAACCCACAGGAAAGGGAGCGCGGCATCACCATCTTGTCAAAAAATGCCGCTACAGTCTATAACGGTTGTAAAATCAACATAGTAGATACGCCCGGCCATGCGGATTTCGGCGGGGAGGTGGAACGCATTCTGAAAATGGTTGACGGGGTACTCCTTCTTGTCGATGCTTTTGAAGGGCCGATGCCGCAGACGAAATTCGTGCTGAGAAAAGCGCTTGAGCTCAAACTCAAACCGGTTGTCGTCATCAACAAGATAGACCGCCCCCAGGCCGATCCCGACAAGGTTCATGATCAGGTTCTCGATCTCTTCATAGCCCTTGGTGCCGATGAGGATCAGCTTGAGTTCCCTTATGTTTTCACATCGGCAAAATTCGGCATTGCAAAGGCATCGATGGATGATGAGGATGGTGATATGAGTTTGCTGCTCGATATGGTCGTCGGTGAAATACCGCCTCCGGACAGCAGTGACGAAGATGATTTCCAGATGCTGGTGACAACGCTCGATTACAGTGACTACCTGGGAAAGATAGCTGTTGGCAGAATCCGCCGGGGCAAGATACATCCCGGTGATTTTCTTGCCGTTGTCACTGAAGAAGGGGTCGTCGGAAAAGGCTCTGTCGCGAAGCTTTTTACATTCGATACAACCCGGCGTATAGAAGTGAAGGAAGCCGTGTCGGGTGACATTATTGCCCTGTCGGGTATTTCAGGTGTCAATGTCGGCGAAACTCTTGCTTCGGAAACAAAGCCTGAAGCGATCGAGGCTTTTGAGATCAGTAAACCGACGCTTTCCATGATGTTTTCGGTAAACGATTCACCTTTTGCCGGGCTTGAAGGCGAGGAAGTAACAAGCCGGAAAATACGCGAGAGGCTCATGAAAGAGGTGATGACCAACGTTGCGCTGAAAGTCGAAGAGACTGAAAGCGCCGATACCTTCCGCGTTTCAGGACGGGGTGAGCTGCATCTTTCCGTACTGATCGAGAGCATGCGGCGCGAAGGCTTCGAACTGGCGATCTCACGGCCCCAGGTGATAACGCGCGAGGCTGAAGACGGCACGCTGCTCGAACCGGTTGAACATGTGACAATTGATGTTCCTGATGAGTACAACGGCGTTGTCATTGAAAAGATGGGAAGGCGCAAGGCTGAAATGAAACATATGGAAACTCTGAGAGGCGGGATGGTCAGGCTCGAGTTTGAAATCCCGACAAGGGGCCTGATAGGTTACAGTCAGGAGTTTTCAACCGATACGAAAGGGGAGGGTATTCTGTCTCATGTTTTTCATGACTATCAGCCGTTCAGGGGAAAACTTCCTGCAAGGGAAACAGGTGCCCTGGTCAGCGGGGAAAAAGGGCAGTCGGTTGCCTATGCGATTGCAGGCCTTGAAGATCGCGGCACGTTTTTTATCGGGCCGAACACCAAAGTGTATGAAGGCATGGTTGTAGGCGAGTCAACCAGGGAGTTCGATATCACTGTCAATGTCTGCAAGACGAAAAAGCTTACCAATATGAGGTCTTCAGGGGCCGATGAGGCCATTCGTCTCACCCCGCCGAAAAATATGTCGCTTGAGCAGGCGCTGGATTTTATCAATGATGACGAGCTTGTTGAGGTGACCCCTGAAAATATCAGGATAAGGAAAAGAATTCTCGACTCGAACCAGAGAGCCAAGGCTGCCAAGCGGGCGAAAGTGTGAAGCAGTAAAGAGTAGTCTCGTCCGATTAATGTCTTTGTAGTTATGTTTAAGATTCTCTTTTGTGCGTTGTACCGATGCTATAATCGACTCAGCACTTTTTACCCAAACGAATGGTTTGGTCAATTTCTTATTATGTACAGTTCATATAGTAGTTAATGGTATCCTTGATCTCGTTGGTATTTGCTTCGGCATCAGTGAACTACGCCGTTTGCGCCAGTTTTAAGAGGAAAACGCTCAGCTCGAAAAGCTTTTAGTTGATTCACAGACTATGACAAGCGGATGTCGCAAGATGTGACTTTTAAAAAGCTATAAAACTTCGACATACCATTGATTAACAGACCTCTTAATTGTGTAGGGTACTAAACTCAGTTAAAGAGGATTACCAGGTGAAAAGCAAGCGTTACAGTACCGAGACTAAAATCATTGAAATCTTGCAACAAAAGTGTCCTGAAAAAGAAGCTGACGCAAGCACGTTGGTCAAGATTTCTCTGCTGCAAATATGGTAACATTAGCGTAAGTGAAGCACTGAGCCTCAAGGAACTTGGAGAAAAGAGCCGACGATTGAAAATGTTGCTTGTTGATTAGGTTCTTAATATCAAGATGCTCAAGAAGATGCCTTCGTTATGTTGCGAATTTTTTTTACTGCACCACAAAGAGTTTAAAGACTTAATCAAAAGTAGGGATATAGGATCTATCGAAGAACAGAACCTTCGGACAAGATAACCTAGTTGCCGTCTTATAGTTGCTCAAAGAGTTGAGCGTGCTGATGCTGCATGTGTGCAGTTGGATTCTATGATGTTTTCTATGGACATTTTCCTGCCCCATCCCCTTGGCGTTCACGTTGAAGATGCTGCGAGTAAAGACTGTCTATTTCGATCGAATCTAGTGACTTATTGAAAATCCTTAGATTATCAATACATCCTTTAAAGAAAATTTTTTGAGAATAGTTTCTGAATGTGAGTTTGTTCTTTTCTTTTTTTTCGAAATTGAAATTAAACTGCTCAGGTAATTTCCACGTTGGTAGACGTTCGCCATTAAATATTACCTCAATTGTTTTTTTGTTCGATTTTTCAAGGCTTACCGTTATAATAATATTGTACCATTTATTCTTTTTGATTTTTGTTGAGAGGTATTTATTTATATGATTATCACTATTGTTTAAGCTAATCGTGAGATGTTCTTTTTTGTTCCATCCGAGTGAAAACCATGGTTTTTTTATTCCTCCTGATATAATGTTTTTGTTGGGTTTTTGTATGCCACGAGCCATAAAATTTAAAGACATTGTGAAGTCGTTAATATTGAATTTGTTTTCAGGCAACGTCAATATCGCCTTATACTTTTCAGAACTGTTTAAATAAAGGGCGTTTCCTCTGATAGAGGTATTAATGCTTTCTATTATAGACGAATTATTTATTTCATCATGAAAATATTCGTTAAATCTAAAATATGCTATAAGTGCAGAATCTATCGGGATCCTTCTTAAACTATTGAGTATAACTTCTTCTCCAGGATTAGCTGAGCTCCCTTCTTTGGGGATTTGTGATTTAACAATCTTTTCAGACGGAGTGTAAATTTTGTTAACCCACTTGACTTTTGGTATTAGCTTTTCTTCTCTAATCTTTATTATGGCACTATCTGTTGTCATGTCAACAGTGCGTGGTATTATGGCTTTTCTGGCAATAATAATGTCTATCGAGCTGTTCTTTTTTACATTAGAATATGCTTCAGGCTCGGTTTTGATAATAGTCCCTTCAATCTCTTTACTTATTTCTTTCTGTGTGTTGCCAAGAAGTAGTTTTAAACTATCAAGTTGTTTTTTGACTGAAATAGAATCCCAAATCTGTCCTTCTATATTAGGAACGGTAACTTGTGTACTGCCAGGAGTTGAAGCTTGAACTGAAATGTAGGCATTAATGGCTTGTTCTTTTTGTATTTTTGTTTGAGCTTTAGGGGTTTGGTTGACAACGGTACGATAAGGTTTATTGAGACTTTTTTTGAAATGTTTTTGGATATTGAATTTTTCTTCGTTGATAATCTGATCAAGGCTATCTTCAGTTAAGCCTATTAGTTTAGGGACTATTATAGTATCTTTTGATTTTAATTCTGGATTTATGATTTTGAACAAGAGGGTGCCGATTAATGTAATAAAGGGTATAATGGCAATTCTTAAAAATGTTTCATTAGTTAAAATAGAAACAATGAAACTGGTCTTATCTCTAGATTCAGAGGAATGTGGTTCCATAATACTGTAAAAAGCAATGAAGTTAACAAGTTATACGTCTAAACTTCAATAAACTTCTTTATATGTTTCCACTTATATAAGACCCTTGAGGTCTTTTTAGTTCCCAAGGTGAGATCTTGTTGTACTGTTTCCTTTTCAACTTGAAAAAAACAGTTTTCTAAGGTGGGTTCTGGCGCTGGAAAGAATTTCACGGACTTCCGATTCGCTGATGCCTTTCTGTTGTGCAGCCTCGGCAGCGCTTTTTTTATCCAGCTCGATCATGCGGTAAATTTCCTGCTCGGATTCGGGCAGCTCTTTGATAAGCGCAAACAGCCTTTCATTTCCCGAATGGAGGGGGGCGTTATTTGCCGTTTCAGGCGAGGTGCTTTTTTTTCGCGCCTTTGTACCGGTCAGCTCATCTTCGGATGCCGGCGTCGGATGAGCTTCGTTTACCTCTCCGAACAAACGGACAAACGTTTGAAAATCAAGACCTGATGCTTCACAGGGACTGATATTTCTTTCAATGATATCGGTGGCCAGTGTCTTGAACTTTTCTCCTATTTCAGGGAGTCTGATTGCAAAGTCGAAACTGTCGTCCCTGTCCCTTGCCTCAGGGTTGTAAGGCAACCTCGTGAGGATAGTGATCCCTGCTGCGGCTGCATATTTTTCCGCGATACCGCTGCCATCGTCACGGTTTATGATAAGACCGAGAAGTTTTGATTTTCCGCCGACGGTTTTGAAATAATTATTCGCCCGACAGATATTGTTTGCGGTAAATATGGATTGGCGGTCGTTGGTTGTTAAAAGGATCACTTCCTCGCTGAGAGAGCGTGCCAGGGGTGTAGCAAAACCGCCGCAGACAACGTCGCCGAGAAAATCCATCAGAATGATATCGAGATCCCATTCGAAGAGTCCCAGGTTTTCCAGAACGTCAAAGCCTGAAATGATCCCTCTGCCACCGCACCCCCGGCCAACCTGCGGTCCGCCGAGCTCTACTCCGTATATCGGCCGGGGAAAACCGGGGACATCTCTTCTGAAAACAATGTCGGCAATCTCGACGCTTTCATTGCAGGCACTTTTTTCGGCAAAGGCTTCTGTGACCGTGGGAAGCGATACGCCTCCGAAAAGCGAGGTTGTTGAATCATGTTTCGGGTCGCAGCCAAGCTGCAAAACCTTTTTACCCATCAATGCAAACGTCGCACTGAGGTTGGTTGTTGTAAAGCTTTTGCCGATCCCTCCTTTCCCGTATATGGCAATGGTGCGGGGTTTCATAAGGTTTTTTCCTTTTCCGGTGCTTCTTTCCAGTTAAGAACCATTTTAAGGCAGTCGGGATTGTTGAAAGCCTGGTGATATGCTTCTGTAAGGTCCGAACCGACCGGGTGGCTGTGGGTGAAAATCTTTTTCGCATGCAGCCTGTTTTCCCTGATAAGCTCCTTGACGCGGAGCAGGTCTCCTTTTGCCCATTGGCGTGCGGCAATAAATGACAGCTCCTTGTCGAAAGCTTGTGAGTAATCGATATTCATCCTCTGATAATATCCCCCGAAAATCACTTTGCCGTGAAACTTCAGGAACCGCAGACCGGTTTCAATCGCACTCATCACCCCGGTACTGTCAATCAAGACATCGAATTCGTTTCCGGCAAGCGCAGCGGAAACGTCTTGTGTTACAGGGTTGACTTTCAGATCGGCCGAGGAGTAATCGAGTCTGTTCTGGTGGGGCTCTGTTGCAGCAACAAGCTTTGCTCCCATGTGTTTTGCCAGTTGAACGGCAAGGATTCCAACAGCACCCTGGCCGAGTACCAGGACTTTTTTACCGGTCACTTCACCAAGGTCCATAAAATGAAGAGCTGTTGCTCCAAGCGGGAGCGCGATTCCGCATTTCGGGTCATCGATACCGTCCAGGACCGTGACACTTTCAACAGGGCAGACTATGAACTGTGACGCACCGCCGAATGCAGCGTTTACGTTTTCATAACCGAACGAGCCGGCAATGTAGGCATAGTTGCCTAAAAGGTTCTCATTGACATGCGCCCCGACCTCTATGATTTTCCCTACGGTTTCATAGCCGGGTATGAACGGAAAAATAAACGGAGGGGAGGGTATAAGCCCCTCGAATGCCATTTT
>JAKSDB010000397.1 GCA_022360415.1 Chlorobiales bacterium | reverse complement strand
GACTTGTCGGATATGGTGACCTCGCCGCCCTCGAACCAGACCCACTCGGGCTTTTCTTCCGCCAGGGTTTTTTCCACGATTTCAAGGGGGAGCCATTTGTCAAACTTCGGAAGATTTTGATTGTACGCACAATACATGCAATTGGCATTGCACGCCTGAAGTAACTGGAATTCTATAACCCTGAACCTGCTCATGGTTTTGGTCTCCTTCCGACGGGTGTTTGTTGGTCTATATTTTTTTTGGCGGAGAAGATATATCGGACAAAAAAGTTTTTACCCGTAGTTTGACAGGATACTAATAAAAAAAACATGAGACGCTTGAAGCATACAGCGTATCATGCTTTATCGAAAACAAAGTAAAACCCGTATAGGAATAAAAACCGGTGAGACGTTTTTTTGGGAAAAACGGTTTTTAAACTGCCTGATTTTACAGGGATAAATGCGACAGTCATTTTATAGTCGTTGTTGCTGGAGGAAAAGATTTGATACACGATCTGTTTCCAATAACAATACGTGATTTTTAAGAAAAAAATAAATTTTTTTGTATCAGAGTCCCTTTTCCGTTACTATCCTTCCGTGCAGCTCATACGCCGAACTCTCATCGATACGCGCCATGCAGAACTCTCCAGGCTTGATGTCGCTGCCGCCGGTCTCGATAATACATTCGTTGTCGACTTCGGGGGCGTCGTATTGTGTTCTGCCGTAGGCAGTCAAGCCATCCACTTCATCGATCAGGACTTCTGTCGTTTCCCCTTCGAACTGCTTATTGTTTTCTTTTGAAATGCTTTCCTGCAGTTCCATCAGTTCGCGTACGCGATCCTGCTTTTCCTCTTCCGGCACGTCGTCTTCGAGGTTCGCGTAAGCCGAGGTATGTTCTTCATGGCTGTAGGGGAAGCAGCCGAGGCGGTCGAAGCGGAATTCCCGGACGAAGTCAAGCAGTTCCTCGAACTCCTCTCTTGTTTCACCGTGATAACCGGTGATCTTCGTGGTGCGAAGCCTTATATCGGGTTTACGGTCGCGGATCGATTCCAGCAGGCGGATGGTTTGATCCTTGCCGATGCCGCGTTTCATCGAGGCGAGGATGCGGTCGTTGATGTGCTGGATCGGGATGTCGAGATAGTTGCAGATGTTTTCCCGGTCACGCATGGTGTCGATGACCTCGATAGGGAAGTCGAGGGGATAGGCGTAGAGCAGCCGGATCCAGTCGAATCCGAGGTCGGAAAGCCGCTTGACGAGGTCGTCCAGGTGTGACGCACCGTGCAGGTCTCGGCCGTAGGGGCTGATGTCCTGGGCGATGACGTTCAGTTCTTTTACCCCTTTTGCTTTGAGCGAGCGCGCCTCTTTAAGAAGGTTCCCGACAGGTTCGCTCTTGTAGAGGCCTCGCATTTTCGGAATCGCGCAGAAGGAGCAGGTGCGGCTGCACCCTTCGGCGATCTTGAGCCATGCGTAGTGCGGCGGTGTGAGCAGGGTTCGCTCGTGCAGGTGCTGTGGTGAAACAGTGCCGCCGAGTGTTTCGATAATCTCTTCCATATCCGACGTGCCGAAAAAGCGGTCGACTTCAGGTAGCTCGGCCCGGAGCTCCCTTGTGTAGAGCGCGCTGAGGCACCCCATGACATAGAGCGCGGTTACCTCTCCCCGTTTCCGTTTTTCAGCGGCTGCAAGCATCTCATCTATCGATTCGGTTTTGGCGTCTGCAATGAAACCGCAGGTGTTGATGATGATGATATCCGCGTCGTCGGCATGTTCGACAAAATGCAGCCCGTTTTTTTCTGCCTGACTGATAAGTCTTTCGGAATCGACGGTGTTTTTTGAACAGCCGAGGCTCAGGAGAAAGATCGATCTCTTGCGGGGCATGGCGTCAGGGTTGTTGTCCGGCGTTGAACGTTTTGAGGAAATCATCTTTCCACTCCCTGAAACCGCCCCGGATAATCTGTTCCCTGGCGGTTCGGGTGAGCCACATGAAAAATGAGATATTGTGCAATGTGCAGAGTTTGAGCCCCAGTATCTCGCCGACGTTGAGCAGGTGGCGGATGTAAGCTTTTGTGTAGTTTCTGCAAACATGGTTGTCGAATCCCTCATCAATGGCTGTGAAGTCATCGGCGAACCGGGCAGAGCGTAAATTGATGTGCCCGTTTCTGGTGTAAACACGGCCGTTCCGGGCTTCACGGGTTGGAATGACGCAGTCGAACATGTCGACGCCGCGTTCGATAGCGTTGAGAATGTTCTCCGGAGTGCCGACACCCATCAGGTAGCGCGGCTTGTTCTCGGGCAGAATAGTGTGCGAAAGTTCGAGTATCCGGTACATCTCTTCAGCCGGTTCACCGACAGCGAGACCCCCGATGGAATATCCGTCGAAATCCAGGTCGGCAAGCTGTTTACTGATCTGTGTGCGCAGGTCGGCATACGTTCCCCCCTGGGTGATGCCGAAGAGTGTCTGGTTGTGTCCGTAGTGCGGCTGTGTGGCTGCGAGATGTTTTTTCGCGCGTTCGGCCCAGCGCACGGTCAGATCGCCCGATTCTTTAACATAGCTTTTTTCAGCAGGCCAAGGCGGACATTCGTCGAGCGGCATCATGATATCGCTGCCGATGATTCGCTGGGTGTCGATAACGTTTTCCGGCGTGAAAAAGAGCATGGAACCGTCGATGTGGGACTTGAAACGCACACCGGCCTCGCTGATCGAGCGAAGCTCCGAGAGAGAATATACCTGATAGCCCCCGCTGTCGGTCAGGAGCGGCCCGTCCCAGTTCATGAAACTGTGTATGCCTCCGGCTTTTGCAATAATGTCATTACCGGGCCTGAGGTAGAGGTGATAGGTGTTGGCGAGAATGATCTGTGTGTCCTGCTTTTTCAGCTCTTCAGGCTCGACCGATTTCACACTGGCCCTCGTGCCTACAGGCATAAAGACCGGGGTGTGTATTTCTCCATGATCGGTCCGTAACAGACCGCTTCGGGCTGCGGTTTCGGGATCCTTGCTGGTAAAGGTAAAATTCATTATATGTTGGATATGATGCGCCGTTCTTCTGTCCTTGCTGATGTAGTGGTCTTGCAGCATAGTGTATTGAATTCGGCGGAGAAGAAAAAATTATTCATATCCCCCATTATGAATGTTGAGGATGCCCGGTGCTGGTATGCTGTCTATGTGCGGTCGCGATTTGAAAAAAAGGTTCATCAGTTCTTGCAGGAAAAAGGTATAACAAGTTATCTGCCGCTTATCGAAACCTGGCGGCAGTGGAGTGACCGGAAGAAAAAAGTGAGCATACCTTTGTTCAAAGGCTACGTTTTTGTCAGAATAGTCTTCAAAAGCGATCACTACAAGGTCCTCGGTACCGATGGCGTTGTCAAGTTTGTGGGGATAAGGAACGTTCCTTCGGTTATTCTTGACAGGGATATAGAGTGGATCAAGATTATTGCCGGCGAACCGGATGCCCTGAAAGATATTTTGCCTGAAATGCCTTCGGGCCAGAGAGTCAAAGTCATTTCGGGACCTTTCCGCGGCCTTGAGGGTGTCGTTCAAAAAGAGGGGCGCGGAGCGAAGCTTCTGGTATATTTCGACAGCATTATGCAGGGGATCGAAGTGCTTATCAATCCCGAGTATCTCCAGCCGATAAAAGGCGTTTGATACACAAACTTTTATTCCATGAAAATACTGGTAACCGGCGCTGCCGGTTTCATCGGCTTCCATGTCTGCCGGAAACTTGCTGAACGAGGCGACGAGGTCGTAGGTATAGACAATCTCAACAGTTACTATGATCCTGCCCTGAAAAAAGCCCGTCTCGATATTCTTCTGGAGCTGGAAAATTTCCGGTTCATCAGGCTCGATCTTGCCGACAGGGAAGGTATGGAAGAGCTTTTCGCGGTCGAGAAATTCAATCGTGTCGTGAATATGGCCGCACAGGCCGGAGTGAGGTATTCACTTGAGAACACTCACTCATACATCGACAGCAATGTTCTCGGTTTTATGCATATCCTTGAAGGGTGCCGGCAGCATCATGTGGAACATCTCGTGTATGCATCGTCGAGCTCCGTGTACGGTGCCAATGAAACCATGCCCTTTTCCGTTCAGGATAATGTCGATCATCCTCTTTCAATCTACGCGGCAACCAAGAAGTCAAATGAGCTTATGGCGCATACCTACAGCCATCTTTACGGGATCCCTTCAACGGGGCTGCGTTTTTTTACCGTATACGGCCCCTGGGGGAGACCCGATATGGCGCTTTTCCTTTTTACAAGGGCTATTCTCGAAGGAAAACCGATCAAGGTGTTCAACTATGGTAAACACCGGAGAGATTTTACCTATATCGATGATGTTACCGAAGGTGTGATTCGTACCCTCGATCATGTGGCCGTTTCCAATCCTGAATGGTCCGGTCTGGTCCCTGATCCCGGGTCAAGCCGTGCCCCCTGGCGGGTATACAATATCGGCAACAGTGAACCGGTAGAGCTGATGGATTATATCGCCGCGCTTGAGAAGGCTCTGGGCAGAACCGCCGAAAAAGAGTTCCTTCCCCTTCAGCCGGGCGATGTGCCGGATACCTATGCCGATGTTTCCCGGCTTGTGCAGGATGTGAACTATCATCCTCAAACCCCTGTCGAGGAAGGGATAGGGAAGTTCGTTGAGTGGTATCGGGAGTATTATTCTTGTTGATTTGTTGAATCGTTGAAGTGTTGATTTGCTCTCTTCCTGTCATTCCCTTGTCAAGCATGGGAATCCATACTCAAATAAAGAACTACATGGATGCCGGATCACCCCGTGTAATCACAAGAATATTACATGGGGCGGAGACTGTTGCTATATTGCCAACTGCCAACCATCCTTTTTGTCAGTTTTGCAGGCAATAGTGGCTTTCCTGGCCTTTGGTGCAGAGCTTTACGGCTCCGGATCTTACCAGAGAAACGAGCGTTTGCATTGCCTTTTGCAACGGAATGCCGGCAAGCAAACTGAACTCCTGGGCTGTAATGGATGTGTTTTTTTCCAGATAACCCAGCAGCATTTTTTCATTTTCTCCAAACGAGAGTTTCAGGGGGGAGCTTTCCGACTCCATCATAAAAACCTTGTCGGGTGACGCGACTTTGTTGTGGCTGCCTTCACGCATATACACTTTTTTTATTGTCGACTCCTTCAAGGCGTCAGGGTTACGTTCGGTTGCAATATGGTAGTGGGGTTTATTGCTGCTTTCGGGGACGATGACCATGAGTACCAGCCGTTTTTTATACTCTATGATCTCCGTTTCAATCCGAAGTTCAGGCTCTACATGCAGCTTTACTGCATCGTGGACT
>JAKSDB010000439.1 GCA_022360415.1 Chlorobiales bacterium | reverse complement strand
CGCAGAAAAGCGATGTATGCAGAAGGTCAGTGACTACGATTATGTTCTCCCCGAAAGGAGTATAGCGATCTACCCTCCTCATGACCGCGGCACAAGCAGGCTCGAAGTACTGGACAGGAACACGGGAGCTATAACACATACTGCATATGCCGAGCTTCACCGTTTTGTCGAGCCCGGAGACCTCCTTGTTCTCAACAACAGCAAGGTAATACAGGCAAGACTGTTTGCCAGGAAAACAACCGGTGCAAAAGTTGAACTTGTTCTGCTTGAAAAGCATGACGACCGCCAGGATCTGGTGATGTACCGGGGAAAACTGAGGGAAGGAGACGTCCTTGAGGCTTATGGAGACAAACTGCATGTTGTTTCTATCAAAGGAGAAGGCGTGGCCAGATTATCGTGCCCGGAAGGAAGGGGCGTTCAGGACTTTTTTGCAAGGCATGGCGACGTTCCTATTCCTCCTTACCTGAAAAGGGAGGCAGAGGAGGTTGACCGTGAGCGGTACCAGACGGTGTTTGCCGAGATACCCGGTTCAGTTGCTGCACCGACTGCTTCGCTGAATATGACTCCTCAACTGCTCGGCTCGCTCAGGGCCAAAGGTGCTGTGTTGACCTATGTCACCCTTCATGTCGGGTTAGGTACGTTTCTGCCCATCAGGGGGGAGGATCTGGATTCACATGTCATGCATAGGGAGTATTACAGCATACCCGCCGATACTGTCTGGAAAATCCAGGAAACAAAAAAGAAGAAAAAAAGGGTCATTGCTGTCGGTACCACCGTTACCCGTTCGCTCGAACATGCCGCATCGGCAATTGAACAGCAGCAATCGCCGCGGGAAATAGCCGGTGAAGCCGATATTTTTATCTATCCCGGTTATTCGTTCAGAGTCATCGACGGCCTCGTCACCAACTACCACGCTCCCCGGTCCACGGTGCTGATGCTGACTGCGGCTTTCGCAGGGTGGGACAATCTGAAACAGGCATACGAAGAGGCGCTTGAGAAGGGGTATAGGTTTCTTAGTTATGGAGACAGCATGCTGATACTGTAGGGCACATCAAATAGCCTGCTGCAATGTCCGATCGCTGCGTTGAGCGGTGCTCGGAATCCTCACGTACTCTCATGTACGCTCCGGTTCCTGCGCTCCGTTCGCCTTGCTCTCGAACCTTTCGCAACGGCTATTTGAAGTGCCCTTGGCGGGATATGAGCCATCGATCAAAACATATTTTTCTATTTCGGCTTCTGAACTCTCCTTGACCTTGAACAAAAATTCTCATTTTTAGCCTCGCTGGTTAACCTGTTTTCTTCGAACCTTTCGCCGAGGCTGTTTGAAGTGCCTATCCAGCCATCTTGCACACTCTCCCGTTGCTTTTTTTTGAGAAGTATACTAACTTAACAGCTTTGCCCGCCACAGGGCGGAATGTTTCCCTTCCTTTTTGTCAGAAAGAAAATTTCATAAAAGCAATAAAAAATCAGAAGGAGATTGACGTAATGGGTCTTATACAAGAATATCGGGCACATACGGATGAAAGGGCACAAAGCGGTATTCCCCCGCTTCCTTTGACTGCCGACCAGGCGCGTGAGCTGATCGAACTGCTGCAACGGGAACCTGTAGAGGAGCAAGAGTATCTGTTGACACTTTTCCGTGAGCATATCAGCCCCGGTGTTGACGATGCGGCTTTTGAGAAAGCGGCGTTTCTCGACCGGGTTGTCAAGGGGGAAACGGCGTCTTCCGTTATATCAGCGGTCGAAGCGGTAAACATTCTCGGCACGATGCTGGGAGGGTACAATGTCAAGCCGCTGGTGGACGCCCTGTCGCACGAGAGTGCCGAAGTCGCGGCCGCCGCTGCTGCAATGCTGAAAAAGACCCTGCTGGTCTATGAATCATTCGATGCGGTTGCGGAACTTGCCAAAACAAACAACTATGCCAAAGAGGTGATGGAATCATGGGCCAATGCCGAATGGTTTGAATCAAAACCTGTCATTCCGGAAAAAATGACCCTCACCGTTTTCAAGGTTCCGGGTGAAACCAATACAGACGATCTTTCCCCGGCAAGTGAGGCGTTCACGAGAAGCGATATTCCACTGCATGCCCTGAGTATGCTGGGCTCGAAAATGGATGATCCTATCGGGACAATCGCCGAACTCAAGGAAAAAGGCAACCCTCTTGCCTTTGTCGGTGACGTTGTCGGAACAGGTTCAAGCCGCAAGTCCGGGATCAACTCCGTTCAGTGGCATATCGGCGAGGATATTCCTGCCGTTCCCAATAAGCGTACCGGCGGTGTTGTGATCGGCGGCATCATCGCTCCTATTTTCTTCAATACTGCCGAAGATTCCGGTGCGCTGCCGATCCAGGCTGATGTTACTGCAATGGAGACGGGTGATGTTATCGATCTCTACCCTTACGATGGAAAGATCGAGAAGAACGGCGAAGTGATCGCCGAGTTCAAACTCGAGCCGAATACCCTTGGCGACGAGGTAAGAGCCGGAGGAAGAATTCCTCTGATCATCGGACGTACCCTTACCCGCCAGGCACGCGAGGCACTTGGAATGGGCGAAGAAGATATTTTCAAGCGCCCGGAACAGCCGGCGGACAGCGGAAAAGGATATACCCTGGCTCAGAAAATGATCGGCAGAGCCTGCGGCGTTGCGGGCGTAAGGCCCGGCATGTATGTCGAGCCGGAAACCCTGACCGTCGGTTCCCAGGACACAACCGGGGCAATGACCCGCGACGAGATCAAAGAGCTTGCCGCCCTGAGTTTCGGCGCGGATCTTGTCATGCAGAGTTTCTGTCATACCGCGGCATATCCCAAACCATCCGATGTGAAACTCCACAAAACCCTGCCGTACTTCATCCAGAGCAGAGGAGGCGTTGCGCTCCGGCCGGGAGACGGTGTCATTCATACCTGGCTGAACCGTATGGTGCTTCCTGATACGCTCGGCACCGGCGCAGATTCCCATACCCGTTTTCCTATCGGAATCTCTTTCCCTGGCGGTTCCGGTCTTGTAGCGTTTGCAGGTGTGACAGGTTCCATGCCTTTGAATGTTCCGGAATCGGTTCTTGTCCGGTTCAAAGGTGAGCTTCAGGAGGGCATAACGCTTCGCGATCTGGTCAATGCGATTCCTTACGTTGCCATCAAGCAGGGACTACTGACCGTTGAGAAAAAAGGGAAAAAGAATATTTTCGCGGG
>JAKSDB010000388.1 GCA_022360415.1 Chlorobiales bacterium | reverse complement strand
ATAACCTCCTTGTCCACACCGGCAGTGGGCTCGTCAAGCAGCAGCAGGTCCGGTTCTGTCACAAGAACCCCGGCGAGTGAAACCAGGCGTTTCTGTCCCCATGAAAGATGAAAAGGGACCCGGTTTTTCAGGTGTCCTATGCCGAAGGCGTCGCAAAGCTTTTCGACTTTCATGTGGGCATCCTCTCTCGGCATTCCTCTGTTAAGGAGCGCAAAAGCGATGTCTTCCTCGACCGTTGGGAGGAAAAGCTGGTCATCCGGATCCTGAAAAAGAAAACCTGTTTTCACTCGGGCTTTTCTGAACTCGTCTGCTGTTGCAACGGTCTTGCTCCATAGTGAGATGTTACCGGAACTCGGCTTGAGCAGACCCATCAACAGCAGAAACAGCGTGCTTTTTCCTGATCCGTTCGGAGCGGTTATTCCCGCTTTTTCCCCTTCGTTAATGCGAAAGTTCAAGTTATTGAACACCTCGACCTGACCAGGGTAGGAGAAGTACAGATTCTCGACTGAAATGCAAATCATAGCAGGGAGATTATCAGAAAAAAACAGGTTATGAGAAAGGTGAAGATCAAATCCTGCCGTTTCAGCCTGAAATGCGCCAGGAGAGGAAATGCACCGTGGAAGTTTCTCATAAGCAGTGCTTGGTAGACCCTTTCCGAGCGTTCGAGACTTTTGATAAACAGCATTCCGGTGAAGAACGCATAGACTTTAATCGTGTGCAAGCTCGTTGCTGCATGGAATCCTCTTGCCTGGAGCATGCGGAGCATCCTTGCATATTCGTCCCCGATGACGCCTATATACCGGTAAAAAAAATAGAATACCGTAACGATTTTTTCGGGAAAACGAAGATGAAGCATTGCGTGAGAAAGAGAGATAATGGTGCTGGTGCCGGGCAATGAAACGGTGTAGAGGGCTACGGCGTTGGCCTTGAGCGTTATCAGCAGAGGCATTGTGACGCCTTCCCTTGATGCCGTCAGAGGGCCGGCATTCCAAAGAGGTTCCCCTGAAATGGAAAAGGGCAGGGTTATCCAGAGAAAAACCATGAAAACGTTTACGACAAGAAGCCTCTGAAAAAGAAGAGGGCTGTAGAGCCGGGCTATACCGGCAAGTATTGTTGCCGCGGCAAGAGAGGCCAGTACCTGGAAAATGTCACTGCTCAATGCTGTCAGGAAAATAAACGGTATATATGCGAGCAGCTTGACTCTGGGGTCAAGCAGGTGCAGCAATGATTTACCCTGTGAAAATGTTTCAAGCTGCATCGCGCCGCTTCCAGAGGTAGAGAATTCCGAAAATAACAGCAATGGCTGCAATTCCGGCAATTATTGTCGGAAAGGGCTTTTTGGAAACCGGCCGTTGCGGCTCGATCTCTTTTTTACTGGTTTTGTTCCATGTCCAGCTTGCCCGGTGCCCCTGTCCGTCATCAAGAACCACTTTTATCGGAACCTTCTTTTCAAGGGGTATGGAAAACTTTCCTTCACTGGATGTGGCGCCTGAAGCAAGAAGTTTGCCGGTATCGATAGCGTAAATGTTTATCGTACTGTTTTTTGCCGGATTGCCTCCGGAGAAATAAGCTTCTCCGTGAAGTGTCGGCCCTTCGAGCCGGCAAAAAAGATTGATCCCGTGTGCCTCTGCATCTGATATGGCAGGCAGGGTTAACAGTATGGCGAAAAGAGAAGCAAGGACTCCTGCCTGAATGTGCATGCCGAAGTGTTCAAAACTTTTCATGGGATGAGCATTTCCGGTTTTACCTTGTCGATGAACTGAAGCGCAAGTGCTGTTACAAAACCATCCACAATCATAAGAGGTGTATTTGCTGCGAAGACAAGTTTTGCTGCGGGTATAAAAGATTCTCCGGCCGTAACGAGGGACAGGCTGAGTAGCAATGCGCTGAGAAAAACAGACACAAAACCGCAGAAGAAGCCTGTCAGTACAACCGGAATGGATTTTCGCCTGAGCAGCGGAGAGAAAATAAGAAAACACAGGAAAGCAGGAAGTGCCATATTGAGCGTGTTGATGCCAAGGGTTGTTATTCCTCCAAACTGGAAAAGCACCGCCTGCAAGAGCAAAGCGATGCCGATCGCTGCAAAACAGGTCCGGCCCGTTAAAAGACCGACAAATCCGTTCAGGACGAGGTGAATGTTTGTCGGGCCGATCGGGATGTGAATGAAAGAGGTGACAAAGAAAGCCGAAGAAAACATTGCCGTCCTGACCAGATGCTCATCCGTTGATTTTTTCAACCCCAGTCCAATTCCTACAGAGGATGCCGCATAACCGCCTGCAAGTGTGGCGAGGGGAAGAACTCCTTCGGAAATGTGCATGCTAATTATTGCTTGATGGATTGAACGTCTGACGGCTGGTTGGCCAAAAAATTAGAGCACCTCTATTTAAAATCTTCTGCTTTTACCCACAATACGGCACCGATTTCAACTGGTTTGGGTTTTCCGTCACGGGTTATCGTTTTCTGGTCGGTTGACAGGGCGGCAAATCCCCACCACCCGGCTTTGGGAATGGCATAGGTGAAGACGCCCCCGGCGTCCGCCTTGACGACCTGGGTGACGAACGGTGTTGCAGGAGCTGTGTTTTTCCCTCTCCGGTTGAAATATTCTATCTCAACCTCCGTGAACGGTGAAGGTTTCCCCTCGACTTTCACGATGCCTTGGAAAACATTGCCCGCATAAAGGCCGTAAGGACGGGTGAGGGGGATGATTTCAGTTTTCATGCCCACTTCCTCATCCCAACCTTTTTCTTTGCCAAAAGCGTTAACGATAACTTTCGTGTAATGAACGATGTAGCTGTCTTCGGCGGGTTCCCAGTAAGGTTTTGGTTCCATGAAAAAAATATAGTCTCCCGGACGCTCTATGGCGTATGAGATCCGCCACGCCCTTGATGGTGTCGTATCAGCGTACATTCGGAGGTCGAGGGCCTTGAGCTTGTCGGTGAACATTGTTTTTTTTCCATTGCTGAGAACACCGGCTATTACGGGCTTTTCCATGCTCATGGACCGTCCCTCGAAAGGGTGTGCGAACATGAGGTTGACCGTTAACGCATTCTGTTCCTGTTGTTCAACTATGTCGTCAGAGGGTATAGACATACCGAAATGTGCATAACTCTGTTGAGAGGTATTGAAAAGAAGTGAAAGAACTACGATCAGTATGGCCGTTGCGCTTTTCATAGGTGAGGTTTTTTAGGGCGTTTGCTTTTGGATTGTGACATTTCTCTCATTGCAGTACGCTCATGACAAGTTCGCCATGGATAATGCCCTTGACGGCAATCAGGCGATCTGCAAGCTCACGCAGCTCAATTGCTGTGCCCTTGAGTGTTATAGTTTCCATGCAGTTATTATGGTCGAGGTGAACATGCTGGCTGCAAAGAACAAGGTGATGATAATCGTGCTGTATGCTTGTCAGCCTTTTCTGAAGACCGGACCTGTGATGATCGTAAACAAGAACAAGGCATCCGCTTACTTCCCGATTCTTTTCCCATTGTTCCACTGTAAGATGCCTGCGTATAAGAAAGCGTATTGCCTGGGAACGGTTGGGAAAGGAGCGTTTTGAAACAAGATTATCCAGCTTTACAAGCAGGTTATCTTCAAGCGAGACACCAAAGCGTTTCATGGGTTACATGGGTATAGAACTGTTGATCTGTTGAATCGTTGAGATAGCAATGCCGGGATAATCGTAATCGTACTCAGCGAAGCGGTACTCGTTATCGTACGCGAAAAATCATCGGTCGTCTTTGGGTTTGTCCCGTGAAGCAAGCTATGGGTTCGAGTACAAGGTAGCACATTTTAT
>JAKSDB010000321.1 GCA_022360415.1 Chlorobiales bacterium | reverse complement strand
GGCGTTGAGTTTCTTGGCCATTTCGTTGGAGGTGAAAAAGCCGAAATTGCCGCCTTCGGAAGCGTAAGTACTGATGGTATAATCAAGACCGATGTGCTCGAAAAGCATCAGGTAACCCATCATCGTATAGACACCCGGATCCGCGAAAACGTCGCCCGATGGCGTGATAAACAGCACCTCGGCGCCTTTTCGGTTGAATGTCGGCTCAATGGTAACACCGGTAAGATCTTCAATATCCTCGGCAAGCGACTCGATATTCTGGACGAATGTGTGCGGCTCTATCCCGAGGTGGTTCCCGGTACGGTTGCAGTTCGCTACCGGCCCAAGAATCCAGTTATTGTTCACCCCGATAAGATGCAGCAGTTCCCTGCCCATCATCGTTATTTCTGCGGTATCGATACCGAACGGGCAGAACACCGAACAACGGCGGCACTCGGTGCACTGATGGAAGTACATATGCCACTCCTTGATAACCTCGGGAGTGAGCTTTCTTGCCCCGGCAAACCCTTTCAGGATTTTTCCTGCAAGCGGAAAATCATTACGGTAGACGGAACGGATGAGCTCAGCCCGAGCTACCGGCATATTTTTGGGGTCTCCCGTACCAAGGAAAAAATGACACTTGTCGGCACAGGCCCCGCAACGAACACAGGTATCGAGAAACAACTTGAAAGAGCGGAACCGTTCGAGCCGATCTTTCATGCCGTCCTTGATGATCTTTTCCCAGCCATCCGGCAGCTTCCAGTCATCATCCGTGGGAGACCACTTTCTCGGGTTCGGAAACCCAAGCTCTTCGATGAGCTCAGGCTTGGCGGAATAACACCAGTTTCCATCGCGGAACTCGACAGGCGTATCAAACAACTCCTTATCCGGATAATCGCCTTTTACGAGACTCGGTTTCTCCTCGAGTTCTTTTTTCAGTTCCGACTGTTTTGGAGCAAATTTCGGCATAGTTATTTCTTTTCAAGCGGCAGGTTCGCTTTTTTCATCTTTTCACGGAACTCGTCTTCGTATTCAGCATACGTCCTGAACTTGATATCAGGATTCCAGGGATTAATGTGCCTTTTTTCGCGGCTGTTGTTAGCGAGATTGCGTGTCGGGCTCATGAAAATCCCTCCCATGTGCATCAATTTGCTGAACGGGAAATACATTGCAAGAACACAGACAAGGAAAAGGTGGACATAAAAAAGCGCTCCGATACCTTCGGGAAGCGTGAGATTGAAATGAACCAGATTGATCATGAGATCTTTTACCGACATGACATCAACTTTGACGATATAGCGCATGAGCACTCCTACGATGGCGATGGCGAGAATCATGAACAACGGGAAATAATCCGCAGGCAGTGATAGCAGGCGTACTTTCGCATCCTGAAACCGTCGAATCACCAGAAACGTAACTGCCGCGATAATAACAACATCCGTCAGATACAATGCAGGAAGCGTTACATCGAGGAAACCGTCGATATCCTCCATTAACTGCACAAAGCCGGGAACCTTTGCGATAAAAAAGCGATAATGGCGGAGCACGATAACAAGCATCGACCAGTGGAAAGCAAGTCCGGCAAGCCAGAGCCACTTACTGGAACCGTAAGCAAGTTTCGGCCCGTTATGCTGCTCGGCCTTGGAGTTTCTGAAAAGCGAGCGGAAAAACAGCACTTCGGACAACACACGGGCCGCTGCCTCCCAGAAATTCGCAGGGCTCTCAAGCCTGTTCCGTTTAATCCAGTCAAGTGATTTTTCCTGGCCGCAGGTAGTCGGTATTCTGAAAGGCACAGGACTTCTTGCCCAGTCTACCACCCGGTAGGTAAACCCACCGATAAAAACCACGATTGCAATGTAGGGTATGATCATACCGAACAGGAAATCAAGTCCGGCAAACTGTACTGCTACGTAGGGAACAAGCGCTAAAAGCAAAACCAGTACAAAAGGCAATACAGCTTTTTTCATGTTTTGGTCCTC
>JAKSDB010000111.1 GCA_022360415.1 Chlorobiales bacterium | reverse complement strand
CAAGCCAATTGTCATGGTTGGTTTCAATCGTCGGTTTGCACCGCTAGCCCTGAAAATGAAGGAACTGATCGGTGATAGTGTCACTCCAGTGAATATTGTTGCAACCATGAATGCCGGTGCGATTCCTCCTGATGTCTGGGTGCATGATCCTGACGTGGGCGGTGGGCGCATCATCGGGGAAGCATGTCATTTCATTGATCTCTGCTCCTATTTGGCTGGCAGCAGAGTAAAGGCTGTCTGCATGAATGCCCTGGGTCTGAACCCTGACGAGACGACGGACAATGCAAGTGTACTGCTCAAGTATGAGAACGGCAGCAATGCTGTGATCAACTATTTTGCCAACGGCAGTAAATCCTACGCCAAGGAGCGGGTTGAGGTGTTCAGTCAGCAGAAGGTTCTCGTTATGGACAACTGGCGTAAGTTGCTGGGCTATGGTTTCGGGAAGTTCAAGTCGATGTCTTCCGCTCAGGACAAAGGCCATGCGAACCAGTTCCGGCGGTTCGTGGAGCGGGTGCAGCAGGGCGGTGAGCCGTTGATTCCGTTTCCCGGCCTTGTGAATACCACACGTGCGAGTTTTGCTGCCGTTGAGTCATTACGAAAAGGAGAGTGGATACGGTTATGACCAAGGCAGACTACCTTAAGAGAATATATAAGGCCTATTTGACAAAGGAGAAGAGTCAACTCACTTTTTGGCATGACAAGGCGGAATTCAATGAGAAGATGCGTGTGGGTGTCCTTGGTCAATACTACATGAAATTCCATCAGAAAGCGGATTATACGGCTCATCTGGACAGCAATGGGGTTCCTTTGCTGAATTACCATGGGGTCGTGGGAGTGCAATATAACCCGATTGCTATCGCCCAGTATGGTCTGGGGAATTACAACCTGTGGTGCGATACGGGTGAGAGGCCGAGATATGAGAATCTTATCAGTGCCGCCAACTGGCTTGTCCGCAATCTGGTCGAGAACCGGAAGGGGGTTCGTGTCTGGATGCATGATTTTGATTTCGAATATTTCCGGACATTAAAAGCGCCCTGGTACTCCGGCCTTGCACAAGGCCAGGGGATTTCACTGCTGTTGAGGGCCGCTCAAGCGACAAATGATCCTGTCTATGCTCTTGCCGCCGAAAAGGCGTACGAGTCCATTACCCTTCAGCTTGAACAGGGCGGTGTCACAGATATCGATGAAGAGGGGCACTACTGGATCGAGGAATATGTATTACAGCCGACATTGGAAACGACAAAGATCCTGAACGGGTTCCTTTGGGGGTTGTGGGGGGTATATGATTTCTGGCTGACGACAAAACGGGAGGATGTGCATGTGTTGTTTCAACGTTTTGTCGGAACGATCAAGGCAAATTTGCACCGGTACGACACCGGTTACTGGTCGTACTATGAATTGACCCCGCAGGCAGTCATGAATATTGCCAGCCCGTTCTATCATGGATTGCACGTTACCCAATTGCGGGTGGTGTATGCAATGACCGGTGACAGGTTTTTTGAAGCGTATGCCGAGAAGTGGTCAAGATATAAGAATTCTTTCTTGGGAAGGAACGCAGCATTGTTTTACAAGGCGCTATTCAAACTACTGTATTATTGAGTGTTCGATGAGGGTTTTGCTTGTAGAACCTCCGATAAATTCATTCACGGGGTTTAAGAAAAGAGGGTTTCCTCTCGGGCTGTGCAGCCTTGGGACAGTGCTTGCCGAAGAGACCGGTTCATATGTCCGGGTTTTGGATGCCGATAAGATCATCGATTTCAGCGAGAATGTCGATTTTACCAACCAACGCAAAAGGATTACGACTTTTCTGGAGGGGGTGAATGATCTTGACAATGTTGTCTGGAAGGAGATAAGGAGGCGGATAGAAGCATTCAAACCTGATGTTGTCGGGATCACTACGATGACCTTGCAGTACGCTTCCGCGTTAAGGGTTGCCCAGTTGGTAAAAGAAATCAATCGCGATTGCCTTGTTCTTGTCGGGGGCGCACATGCGAATGTGATGCCGGAATTGATCGTGCAGTGGCCCTCTATCGATGCTGCTGTCAAAGGGGAAGGGGAACATGCATTGTGTGCCATTGTGAAGAACCATGCCGCACGAAAATCGTTGGACGGCATTCCGGGAGTCCTCACCAGGCAGAATGCGGGGTCGTCATGTTTCCCGCCGCTCGAGGTGGAGGATCTGGATGCACTTCCTGTTCCTGATCGTGCGCTTCTGCTTGATGCCGGGAAATATTCCTCTGAGGATCTCGGGTTGATCATGACCTCGAGGGGGTGCCCCTATAAATGCGCGTATTGCAGCAACTTTACCAGAAAGGTCCGGTATCGTTCGGTCGAGAAAGTCATCGAGGAGATCAGGCAGGTCTCGACTACGTACGGAACGCGTCAATTTTTGATAAAGGATGATTCCTTCACACTGAAAAAGCTGCGGGTAAAGGAGTTTTCACAGGCACTTCTCGACAACGCAATCAATATATATTGGGAATGCACAACAAGGCTCGATCTCATTGACGATGACCTTTTGTCGTCTATGAAGAAATCGGGGTGCAATCGGGTAGCGGTCGGCATTGAGTCCGGGGATGAGAAAATCCTCGAACTGATCAACAAAAAGCTGAACAAAGAGCAGATCAGGGAAAAGGTTCAGGTTCTGAAGCGAAGCGGGATATTCTGGACGGGGTATTTCCTGATCGGCATGCCGATCGAGACGAAGGAATCCGTGTATGATACGTTGAAGTTCATGAAGGAACTTGACCCTCCCTATGCCGCAGTCGGCGTCTACAAGCCTTATCCCGGAACAAAACTGTATGAGAAGGCAAAATCCCTTGACCTGATCACTCATGATGTTGATAACGACTATTTTTTTCGCACCTCTCCGGTCGATTATTTCATCAGGGATCCGCGACAGCGTTCAATATATATTGATCTTCAAGAATATGATGCACTGGTTCGTTCTATCGAGCATGAGTTCGAGCAGCATAACAAACGTGTCGGTAAGCTCGTCGGGCGTTTCATATCACGATTTCATGTCTACAAGAATGATCGTGCCTTGTTGCTGAGAGACGCAAAACTGGGAATGAAGTGGCTGGTGCAGGGGATTGGACGGTGAGCGGTAGTCTGTTCTCTGTTGCCTTGTTTGGCGAGATTATTGCTCGGTTCGTGTAAAGCGTTGTTTAAGGTTTATGAAAATATTGATTCTATCCCAATACTTCCCTCCTGATGTGACTGCTGCAGCCTACAGGATTTCCGAGACTGCAAGGATCTTGAAGGAGAGAGGTCATGACGTGGTGGTCATTACATCGACTCCGCACAAAGGTGGGCAGGAAACTCTAGACGAATCAGCATTCAGCAAGGAGGATGTGGTCCGGGTACCTGTGCAACCACTTTCTGGGCAAGGAGTGAAAGCATATCTGAGTCAATATCTGGGATTTGCTTTCAAAGCACTTTGGGAGGCCCTCCGGTTGAGAAAGCATTTCAGCTACGATGTCGTGTGGGTGTCGTCACCGCCTCTCTTTGTTGTCGTTACCTCATTGTGCCTTCAGGTACTGGCTAGAAGGCCGACCATACTTGATATCCGTGACATATGGCCGGAGACTGCTGTGGGTGTCGGAAAGGTTCGGCGGGGATCCTTGACGGAAAAAATCGGCAAAGTGCTTGAAACGTTGGCATACCGACATTCACGTGCCTTGACCTGTGTTTCGAAGCCGATGAAGGAATATATCGGGAAGCATACCGAGCGGAAGGTCGATGTCGTCTATAACGGTGTGATGATGGAGCATACAGGTTCTTTTGCTTCCATACTCTCGACTTCACTAGATCATCCTCAAAGGCTTGTTTTTTGTTACTCTGGTAATCTTGGATACTGCCAGGGGCTTGAATCGGTCGTGGCAGCATTTGCTGCGGCGTTGCACGATCCTGTTATGGTAGGTTCTCGCCTTGATATTGTTGGTACAGGTGTACTGGAGGACACATTGCGTCAGCAGGTTGACAGGCTGGGTATAGCTGATTCAGTCCAGTTTTATGGGGTGAAGCCCAAGACTGAGGCCATGGCGATCATGGCAAGATCCAACGTGTTGCTGATCCCCTTGGTTGATTCCGATGCGTTCGAGATGACGGTTCCTTCTAAGGTGTTTGATTGCATGAGCATTGGCCAACCCATCATCGGGGGGCTCCGGGGGGAAGGGGCTGAAATTCTTGCTGAATCAGGAGCGAACATCGTTGTTCCGCCAGAGAATGTTGAGGCCTTGAGCGATGCCTTTGTGAAGATGTGCAAGGAGTGGGATGAGCGCGCAGGGCGGGCAGTGGAAAATGTCCGGATAGTCAGGGATCGATATACTCGTAAAATAAGTGTGGACGTGCTTGAAGCGGCACTGGCTGCAGTAACCGAATAAGGAGTTTATTGAAGTGCATATTGATATTATCGGAGGTAGCGGATTTATAGGAACGCGTTTGCTCAAACGATTGCATCAGCGTGAGAATGTGAAGTTGAGAATTATTGATAAGGCTCCGAGCAAGGCTTTTCCAGATCTGGTTGAGATAGGAGACGTACGGTCAGTCGAAGACATGCGACGCAGCATCACTGACGGCTCAGTTATCGTGAACTTGGCTGCTGAACACAGGGATGATGTTCGTCCACTGAGCCTTTATGATGAGGTTAATGTCAGAGGGGCAGAAAACATTTGTGAAGTTGCACGGGATAAAGAGGTAAAGACAATCATCTTTACCAGTACCGTTGCAGTCTACGGGTTTGCTCCTGTCGGTACGGATGAGTCTGGCACCATTTCTCCCTTCAATGATTATGGGCGAACCAAGTATGAGGCAGAAAAGATCTTCAGTGCTTGGCAGGCCGAAAAGCCGGATGAGCGGACTCTTGTTATTCTTCGGCCAACCGTTGTCTTCGGTGAGCAGAACAGGGGAAATGTATACAACCTCTTGCGGCAGATTGTTTCAGGTCGTTTCGTGATGGTCGGTAATGGAGAGAACAGGAAGTCCATGGCGTATGTCGAGAATGTTGCGGCATTCATTGAGTTTTGTATGGATTATCAGCCTGGGGTGTATACCTACAATTTTATCGACAAGCCGGATTTCAGCATGAATTCGCTTGTTGCTACGGTAAATCGGATACTTGGTCGCTCAGAAAAAATCGGTTTCCGATTGCCTTATGCCATTGGTTACTTTGTGGGGAAAGGATTTGACCTTGTTGCAGCAGTAACAGGCAAAACATTCCCGATCAGTTCGATCAGGGTCAAGAAGTTTTGTTCCAATTCAGTCTATAATACTGCAATTGACTCTACGGGTTTCCGTTCGCCTGTATTTCTTTCCGAAGCGATTGAGAATACGGTACGATACGAGTTTATCGAGTCGCATGAGGCTGAAGGGGTGTTTCATACAGAATAAATGTTTTAATCTTTCGATTAGGGCAAATAGACATGTGATTTACTGTTGCCGGCAGGTGTAGTACTTTGTGTAGTGGTTACATTGGCACAGTTATTCGAGTTTCTTTGAATTCATATTTCGGAAAAGCCTTGAGTAGCTCTCATAGAGTCGTCGTAATCTATCATATGGTTACATGATATGAAATGAAAATAGTAGTAATTACCCAAGATGAGCCATTCTATCTGGCTGAAAACCTGGACTATCTGGTTCGTATCTTGCCGTCTCATTCCTCCATCGTCGGGTGCGTTGTCAACGATGTATCCCCTTTTGGCAAGAGGGAGAGCTTTTTTCAGAAAGCGCTCAAGACTTATCGAATTTTTGGGTTACGTTTTTTCCTGTATTACGGATTCAATTACATCCTGGGCAAGCTTAATCGGCGAAAAAAAATCGATGAGGTGCTCAAACGATATGGGATTGACAAGATTGTACTGGACAAGTCGATCAATGCATCAGAGTCGGTTGAGCGCATTAAGGGATATCAGCCAGATATCCTGATTTCTATTCTTGGTAATCAGATTTTTAAAAAACCTGTTATCGAACTTGCACCCAAAGGCTGTTTGAACCTTCATACGGCGCTTCTTCCAAAATACAGAGGACTCATGCCGACGTTTTGGGCGCTTCGTTTTCAGGAGGAGTATACCGGTGTATCAGTGTTTTTTGTAGATGAAGGTATTGACAGCGGACCGATTGTTGTACAAAAGAAACTTGCTATCGGCAGTCGAACGCAACGGGAGCTTATAAAAGCGACAAAGAAACTTGGTATGGAGGCGATAGCTGAGGCTGTTGATCTTATCGAGTCTGACAGGGTAGAACTTATCAAGAATGATCCGGCAAAGAAAAGCTATTATTCTTTTCCTACAAAAAAGGATGTCGAAGCCTTCCGTGAAGCAGGTAAAAGGTTCTTTTAGTGAACATTCTTACCTTCGACATAGAAGAGTGGTTTCATATTCTGGACAACGATTCCACCAGAACAGAACAAGAGTGGGCAAGCTATGAGAGGCGCCTGGAAAAGAATGTCAATCGTATTGTTGAGCTACTTGATAAGAGAAAACTCAAGGCCACATTTTTCTGTCTTGGCTGGGTTGCCAGGGAATATCCTTGGGTGGTTAGAAATATCGTGGACCAAGGACATGAGATCGCGTGTCATTCCGACCGGCATCAGTTAGTCTATGAACAGAGTCGGCATGAGTTTGTTGAAGATCTGAGACAGTCAATAAACAGTATTGAGGATGTTACAGGTAGTAAGGTTATATCTTACAGGGCTCCAGGTTTTTCTATAGGAGAAGAAAATACGTGGGCTTTTGAAGAAATCGTGGCAAACGGCATTGAAGTTGACTGTTCGGTTTTTCCTGCAAAAAGAGCACATGGTGGTTTTGCATCGTATGGACTTGCTAAGCCCTCGTGGATAGAGGTGGAAGGAATGCGATTGAAGGAGTTTCCGATTAACCTGTTCTCTTTCGGGGGGCACCCTATCATTTTTTCAGGTGGCGGATATTTCCGATTGATACCGTATAGGGGTATACGTTGGCTAATGCACCGTTCAGACTATGTAATGACCTATTTTCACCCTCGTGATTTTGACGTTTCTCAACCAGTGATCAAAGAACTAGACTTGGCTCGGAAGTTTAAATCTTATTATGGGTTAAAAGGAGCTTTTGCAAAACTTGAACGGCTCGTTTCGGATTATGAATTTGTTGATCTTGCTACGGCTATTGCTAGCCATGACTGGGCACGGGCTGATGTAATTACAATCTGATTTGCTGAGTTTTTCAAAATACTTTTCCCTCAACATTATTTATCCCTAAGAATTCTATGCTTGTTCAATTTATTGGATTAGGCTATATCGGTCTTCCAACAGCGGCGGTCGTAGCGGGTAAGGGCGTGACGGTTCATGGTGTTGATGTGAACCCCTCTGTGGTTGAGACCATCAATCAGGGAGATATCCATATTGTTGAGCCGGGATTAGGGGAAGTAGTGCGTAAAAGTGTTGAGAAAGGTGCTTTGACAGCAGCTACGGAGCCTGTTGCTGCTGATGTGCATCTGGTGGTTGTTCCCACTCCTTTTAAAAGGGTCTACGAGCCGGACATTTCGTTTGTAGAAGCTGCGACACTGAAGCTTTTGCCGCTGCTGAAAGAGGGAGACACGTACATTATCGAGTCTACCTCTCCTGTTGGGACAACAGAGAAAATGGCAGGGCTGATTTTCCGCGAGCGTCCGGAGCTTGATGGGAAGATCTCTGTTGCATACTGTCCAGAGCGTGTGATGCCGGGTAATGTGTTGTATGAACTGGTTCATAATAATCGGGTGATTGGAGGTATTGATAATGTTTCGACAGAGAAAGCGATTGACTTTTACCGGTTGTTCGTCGAGGGGGAACTGCACGCGACCAATGCAAGGACTGCTGAAATGTGTAAGCTGACAGAAAATTCGTCACGTGATGTGCAGATTGCTTTTGCCAATGAGCTGTCATTGATTTGCGACAAGGCCGGTATTAATGTGTGGGAGTTGATTGAACTAGCCAACAAACATCCACGTGTAAATATTCTTCAGCCCGGTTCGGGTGTCGGAGGTCACTGCATCGCTGTTGATCCATGGTTTATCGTGGCCGATTATCCTCGTGAGTCGAGATTGATCGGGACTGCCCGTGAGATCAATAATTACAAATCATTCTGGTGCGCAGAGAAGATCAGGAGTACAATGCTTGAGTTCGAACTGAAGCATGGGCGGAAGCCACT